>NZ_JANGBZ010000049.1:0-23019 GCF_024462915.1 Clostridium sp. DFI.5.61 | reverse complement strand
GCGGAGATCGTGACAGCCGTTGAGGATTGCGGCTTTTTTGAGAGCATCCCCCTATCGGCAGGATTGGCAGGGCCTGTCCCTGATGGTGGGACGAACACCCTCTTGACAGCCTCTTCTGTATCTGATAAAGTTACAGAAAACGGCTCCCTGGGAGGAGAACCATTATGAACAGCGATTTCTGCGTGGCGGTCCACGCTCTGGTCTATCTCAACCGAAGAGGGTGCGTCCTGTCCAGCGAGGAGCTGGCCCGGAACATCTGCACTAACCCCGCCCGGGTGCGGAAGGTGCTCGCCCGTATGAAAAAGGACGGCCTGGTGGAGACCAAGGAGGGCAGCTCCGGCGGAGGCTACCGCTTTGCCAAGGGGGCGGGGGAGGTGTCCCTGGCCCAGGTGGCCCGGGCGCTGGAGGTGCGCTTCGTCTCCACCTCCTGGCACAGCGGCAGCCAGGAGGTGAAGTGTCTGGTGGCCACCGGCATGGCTCAGGTGATGGATGCCCTTTTTGATGACCTGGACGACCGGTGCATGGCCCGGCTGGAGGAGATCACAGTGGAACAGGTGGACCGGAAGCTCTCCGGCGGACCCTGCCCCGGCGGCGGATGATCCCGCCGCAGAGAACAGTGCGAATGGAGGTTTTTTATGGGGTTTGATCTGGAGATCAGCGTTCCGGCGCTGACGGTTTTCATACAGGGCATCCTCAGCTTCTTCTCCCCCTGCGTCCTGCCTCTGGTCCCCTTATATGTGGGCTATCTGGCAGGCGGGGCCAAGACGGTGGAGGTGGACGGCACCATCCGCTACCCCAGGGGGCGGGTGATGTGGAACACCCTGTTTTTTGTGCTGGGGATCAGCGCCACCTTTTTCCTGCTGGGCTTCGGCTTCACCGCTTTGGGGCAGTTTTTCAGCGATAACCGGCTGTGGTTTGCCCGGATCAGCGGCATTATCATGGTGCTGTTCGGGCTGTACCAGCTGGGGGTGTTTGGACATTCCATGGCGCTGGAGCGGGAGCACAGGCTGCCCTTCCGGCTGGGCGGCCGGACCATGGGGCCGCTGGTGGCCCTGGTCCTGGGCTTTACCTTCAGTTTCGCCTGGACCCCCTGTGTAGGGCCGGTGCTGGGGAGCGTGCTCCTGATGGCCTCATCCTCGGCTTCGGCCCCGGCAGCGGCGCTGCTCATCGGGGTGTACACCCTGGGCTTTGTGCTGCCCTTCCTAGCGGTGGGGCTGTTCACCGGCGGGGTGCTGTCCTTCTTCAAGCGGCACCAGCAGGTGGTGCGCTGGACGGGGAAGGCGGGGGCGGCTCTGCTGATCCTGATGGGGGTGATGACCTTTACCGGCTTTATGAACGGCTTCACCGAATATCTGTCCCAGACCGGCTCCGCCGTGCCTCAGAGCCAGAGCGTCGGCAGCGGGGAGGAGCCGTCCGCCTCCACAGATGCAGACAACGGTGCGTCGGAGCCGCCGGTGGTCCCTGCCCCTGACTTCACCCTGGTGGACCAGTACGGGGAGGAGCACAGTCTGTCCGATTACAAGGGCAAGACCATTTTTCTCAATTTCTGGGCCACCTGGTGCGGCCCCTGCCGGGGGGAAATGCCGGATATCCAGGCGCTGTATGAGGAGTATGGCGAGAACCAGGGGGACCTGGTGGTACTGGGAGTGGCCGCCCCTGGGCTGGGGCAGGAGGGGACCCAGGAGGAGATCGCCATCTTCCTGGAAGAGAACGGCTATACCTTCCCCATAGTGATGGACACGGAGTACCAGCTCACCTATCAGTACGGCATCCGGGCCTACCCCACCACCTGGATGATCGACGGGGAGGGCAATCTCTACGGCTATGTGGAGAGCGCCATGACAGGGGAGATCATGAGGGATATCGTGGAACAGACCATGGAGGCCCAGCCATAAAAAAGAAACATGCCCCGCCCGCTCCAATGGGAGCGGGCGGGGCATGTTTGACTGTGTGGGTCCATCAGGGGGAGGCGGTGTAGAGGGAAGAAGTATCCTCAGCTCCATCCGTCATGGCGTACCAGCGATCGGCTTGGGCATGGGTGCGGGCGATGCGGGTGTCGGTGAGAACGCCCAGCTCCTCCAGAACGGCCAGGGTGTGGGAGGCCTGGGGGGTGAGGGTGATGGTCACAGAGCCGCCCCGGTGCACCATGCTGTCCTGCTCCGTCAGGTAGAAGCTGAAGTCCAGGTCAGCCTCACAGGTGTTCTCCAGGCGGTCCTGGTCCTCAAAAAGGTAGCGGGTGCCGATGGTGCCCGCGTCGAAATCGGTCAGCACGGCCTGCCACAGCTGCTCCGCCTGGGCGGCGGAGAGGGAGGCGGACTCGTGGCTATGGGCCTGGGTGTCCCAGAGATCGTAGACGTACGCCTCCGTCAGGCTCCAGTCCGCGGACTGGTCAAGTCCATAGCCGGCCCGGACGAAGCTCCGGTCAGAGACCAGCTGATCCAGAGCCCATGTGACGGTGCCCTCCATCCCCTGCTCCGCCCGGTACAGCGGAACGCCGTGGTAGTAGCGGCGGATGCTCTGTCCGTTGGACAGGGTGTAGGAGAGGGAGATATAGAAGGAGTCGTCATAGATGCTATCCTCCCTGGAGCGGGCAGCTACGATGGCCTGGTGGAGGGCGGTGATCTGGGCGACCTGCTCCGGGTCGGTGATCTGGACGCTCCCGCCGAAGCCGTCGCTGGGATAGGTGCTGCCCTCCAGATCCACAGTCACCTGGCTCACCTCGCCGGAGGCGGGGATGTAGTCCTGATAGCCGGTGAGATCCAGCCGGATGCACAGGAACAGGGCGGAGAGCAGCGCCAGCAGGACCAGGCAGCCCGGCCAGGCGGAGAAGACGCGGAAGGACTTGCGCAGCAGCATCTCCGCCAGAAAATAGCCCACTGCAGCCCAGAAGAGGATGGACAGCACCAGGGAGAGCTGGCCGTCTCCGAACAGCACATAGTAGGTAAAGGTGCCGCCGGAGAGACCGGCGCAGACGGCCACCCCGTACTTGAAGATGGGGCGGACCACCCGCACGGAGACCACGTCTCCCGCCGACTCCATCTGGCGGGCGCGGTAGATCAACAGGGCGGCCGCAGACAGGGCCACCCCCACACCGGCGTAGACCGCCACCACGGCGGGCTGGGCAAGCTGATAGGCCCCGCTGTCCGCAGCCTGGGTCCAGGATACAGCACCGCCCAGTTTCTCCAGAGGGGTGAGCCAGGCCACAGCCTGCTGGGTGGTGCCGCTCAGGCCGTTGTAGCCGTAGAGAAACAGGTAGAGCACCGAGTCCATCAGCGCGCTGATGATAGCCGCCAGGCAGTTCAGCACCCCGTAGAAGACAGGCAGAGCCAGCAGATGGCCGGTGAACATGGCACAGAAGACGGCAAAGGAGTAGAAGAAGAGGCAGGAGGCGGACTGGACCAGCAGCCAGATGGCCAGCGCCTTCAGATCCAGACAGTTCCCCACAGCCTCGCCGGCCAGGGTGAGGCCAAAGATGGCGGCGTTGGGCAGCAGCAGGAAGCTGAGCCCGGACAGATAGTTGGTGAAAAACAGAGCCTCCCGCCGCAGGGGCAGGGCGTGCATCATGCAGGCGGAGCGGCTGGCATCCAGATAGCTGAACACCGCCATAGCGGCCAGCAGGCCAAAGATGACGGCCAGCACCGTGCCCAAGTTCAGGGAGTAGCCCACCGAGACCCGGGAAAAATAGTCCAGGCTGTGCGCAAGGTCCTCCAGAGCCCAGTTCTGCCCCCGCTGGATCGTGGTGAGCAGATTGAGGGGCAGGGCAAACAGCCAGATCACCGAGTACAGGGCCCAGATGGGCCAGAAGCGGCTGAGGTTTTTGCGGTAGAGGGTGGAATTAAAGCATGATGTCACGGACCGCATAGTCCTCACCTCCCAGTTCATAGATAAAGATCTCCTCCAGCGTCAGAGGCAGGGCCTCCATCAGGATGGGCTGGAACGCGGCGAGCCGGCTTTTGATGACGTCGGAGCTGCCCCGGACGATCAGGGTGTGGATGCGGCCCACCTGGGTGACATGGAGCAGGTTCAGGTCCTCCGGCAGCTTGGGCATCTCCGGCTCCTGAAATACGATCTGCATCTTGACCACGTTGTCCTGAAGATCGGTGAGGGAGCGCTGCAGGAGCACCTTGCCCCGGCTGAGGATGCCCACGTGGTCGCACACGTCTTCCAGTTCCCGCAGATTGTGGGAGGAGACCAGCACCGTGGTCCCCCGCTGGGCCACGTCCCCCATGAGCAGGGACCAGACCTGACGCCGCATCACCGGGTCCAGGCCGTCTACCGGCTCGTCCAAGACCAGCAGGTCGGGGTTGCAGCACAGAGCCAGCCAAAAGGCGGACTGCTTCTGCATCCCCTTGGACAGGCGGCGGATGGGCTGTTTCTCGTCTACTGCCGGGAAGGCCTCCTTCAGCACCTGATAGCGCTTGTCATCAAAGGCGGGATACAGCCCCCGGTAAAACTTCATCATGTCCCGGGTGGAGGCGGACAGAAAGTAGTACAGGTCGTCGGGGATAAAGGCCACCCGGGACTTCACCGCCGGATTTTCGTACACCGGCGCCCCGTCCACCGTGATGGTGCCCGAGTCGGGGCGGTAGATGCCGGTGATGTGCCGCAGGATGGTGGACTTTCCCGCGCCGTTAGGGCCCACCAGCCCATAGATGGAGCCCTTCTCCACCTCCATGGTGAGCCCATCCAGGGCGCGGAAGCCGTCGAAGGTCTTGACGACGTTGTTTACCTTGATCATTGGACCTCTCCCCCTTTTTCCCGGATGCGGGCGATCAGCCGATCCCGCGTGACCCCCAGGTACAGCAGCTCGGCTGTCAGACTGTCGAACTGCCCTAGCAGCCGGTCCCGCCGCTCCTCATCCACCCCGGTGCGGGGGGCCGCGAAGCTGCCCTTCCCAGGGATAGAATAGACATAGCCCTCCGCCTCCAGGGACTCATAGGCCCGCTGGATGGTGTTGGGGTTGATGGCAAGATTGCTGGCCAGGGACCGCACAGAGGGGAGCTTTTCCCCCTCCTGGATGGCGCCGCTCACCATCAGCCGGCGCAGATTGTCCCGCACCTGCTCGTAGATGGGCCGGGCATCCCGGTAGTCCAGATTCAGCATACTGCCGCCTCCCTTCAAACTGTATTCACTGTATTAGTACAGTTAGTCTATGCGGACGGGACCGAAAAATCAAGCAAGAAATCCTTAAGATTTTCTTAGGATTTATCTCAGGGGGAGAGAGGACCGTCAGATCTCCACGCAAAAAGGGAGAAGATTTACCATTTCTTAATCTGTTTCCGTTTGAAAAAGGCGAGCGGCCGTGATATAGTATAGGCGAAAAGAGCATCAGAAGAAGGAGGCTCCCACACATGACTGCGACTGTCGGATTTATCGGAACGGGGAACATGGGCGCTGCTCTGGCCCGGGCCGTCTGTAAAACTGTGCCCCCCCAGCAGGTGCTGCTGACCAACCGCACCCCCGCCAAGGCGGAAGCCCTGGCCGAAGAGCTGGGCTGCGCCGCAGGTACCAATGAAGAGGTTGCCCGCGCCTGCCGGCTGATCTTTCTGGGAGTGAAGCCCCAGGTGATGGGGGAGATGCTGGCCTCTCTTACCCCTGTGCTGAAGGAGCGGGAGGACTGCTTTGTGCTGGTGACCATGGCCGCCGGCCTGACCTGCGCCCGGATCCGGGAGATGGCGGGGGTGGACTGCCCGGTGATCCGGGTGATGCCCAACACCCCCGCGGCCATCGGCGAGGGGGTGCTCCAGTTCTGCGGCCTGGGGACCACGGAGGAGGATATGGCCTCCTTCCGAAACCTGATGGCCCCCGCCGGGCTGGTGGATCAGGTGCCTGAGGGGCTGATAGACGCAGCCAGCTGCGTGTCCGGCTGCGGCCCCGCTTTTGCCTACCTGTTCCTGGAGGCCCTGGCGGACGGCGGGGTGGCCTGCGGCCTGCCCCGGGACAAGGCGCTGGCCTACGCCGCCCAGATGCTGGCCGGGTCGGCCCGGATGGTGCTGGAGACCGGCGCTCACCCCGGTGCCCTGAAGGACGCGGTGTGCTCCCCCGGGGGCAGCACCATCCAAGGGGTGCGGGCGCTGGAAAAGGGCGGTCTGCGGGCCGCCGCCATGGACGCGGTGCTGGCCGCCTATGAAAAGACGCAGGAATTAGGGACAAAATAAGGGACAGGCGGAGCCAGGGAGGACAGGGGAACGGCCCTGTCCTCCGGTTCCCGAGCTGAATAAAGGGGTTTGATGCTATGAAGATCGTGGTCAAGGTGGGCACCTCCACTCTGGCGCATGCCACGGGGCGGCTGAACATCCGCCATGTGGAGGAGCTGGTCAAGGTGCTCTCCGACCTGAAGAATGCAGGACACCAGATCATCCTGGTGTCCTCCGGCGCCATCGGCATGGGGGTGGGCAAGCTGAATCTGCCCTGCCGGCCCACTGACATGCCCGGCAAGCAGGCGGCCGCCGCCGTGGGACAGTGCGAGCTGATGTACACCTACGACCGGCTGTTCACCCAATACAACCACACTGTGGCCCAGATCCTCCTCACTGGGGAGGACATCGACCACAGCGACCGGAGGGAGAACTTCCAGAACACCATCTTCCGCCTGCTGGAGCTGGGCGCCCTGCCGATCATCAACGAGAACGACACCGTGGCCACCGCTGAGATCAAGGTAGGGGACAACGATACCCTGGGGGCCGTGGTGGCCTGCACGGTGAAAGCGGACCTGCTGGTCCTGCTCAGCGATATCCAGGGGCTCTACACCGCAGATCCCCGCAAGGACCCGGGTGCCCGGCTGATCCCGGTGGTGGAGGAGATCACTGCCGACATCGAGGCGCTGGCCGGCGGGGCTGGCTCCGGCCTGGGCACGGGGGGCATGGCCACCAAGCTGCGGGCCGCCCGCATGGTGACCGGCCAGGGCTGCGACATGATCATCACCAACGGGGACCAGCCCCAGCTGCTCTATGATATCGTGGAGGGGAAGCAGGTGGGGACCCGGTTCCTGGGCCGGCGGGCCTGACGGGGCTCAAAGGCGAAGGACCACAAGGAGGCGGAAGGGATGACCACACAAGAACTGCTTGCGCGTGCCAGACAGGCCAGAGGGGCCATGGCTCTGGCGGATACACAGACCAAGGACCGGGCCCTGCTGGCCATGGCGGAGGAGCTGGAGGCGGACACGGCCCCCATCCTGGCGGCCAACGCCCTGGATCTGGAGGGGGCCCGGGGCCGCATCTCCGAGGTGATGCTGGACCGGCTGGCCCTCAGCCCGGACCGGATCGCCGGCATGGCGAAGGGGATCCGGGAGGTGGCGGCCCTCCCTGACCCGGTGGGGGCTGTCCTCAGCCGGGTGGAGCGGCCCAACGGGCTGGTGATCGAGAAGACCGCCGTCCCAATGGGGGTCATCGCCATCATCTATGAGAGCCGGCCCAATGTCACCAGCGACGCCGCAGCCCTGGCCCTGAAGGCGGGCTCCGCCTGTGTGCTCCGCTGCGGGAAGGAGGCCCACCGCTCCGCCGCGGCCATCGTCTCCGCCCTGTGCCGGGGCCTCTCCCGGGCCGGACTGCCCCAGGAGGCCCTGTGTCTGGTGGAGGACACCACCCGGGCCTCCGCACACGAGCTGATGACCGCCAGCGGATACGTGGACCTGCTCATCCCCCGGGGGGGCGCGGGGCTGATCCGGGCCTGTGTGGACAATGCCACCGTCCCCGTCATCGAGACGGGCACCGGCATCTGTCACGTCTATGTGGACCGGGCGGCGGACCTGGACATGGCGCTGGACATCCTGGAGAACGCCAAGTGCAGCCGGCCCAGCGTGTGCAACGCCGCCGAGGTGTGCCTAGTCCACCGGGAGGCGGCCCCGGTCTTTCTGCCCCGGATGCGGGAGCGGCTGACGGATGCCAGGGCAGCCCGGGGGGAGCGGCCGGTGGAGCTGCGCCTGGACGGGACGGCGGCCGGGATCATCCCCGGCACGCCCGCGGGTCCGGAGGACTTCGACACCGAGTTTTTGGACTATATCCTGGCTGTCCGGGTGGTGGACGGGACGGAGGAGGCCATCCGCCACATCGCAGCCCACTCCACCGGCCACTCGGAGGCCATCGTGACAGAGGACGGGGAGGCGGCCCGGCGCTTCCTGGCGGCAGTGGACTCAGCGGCGGTGTACTGGAACGCCTCCACCCGCTTCACCGACGGGGGGGAGTTTGGCCTGGGCTGCGAGATGGGCATCTCCACCCAGAAGCTCCACGCCCGGGGCCCCCTGGGGCTGGCCGAGCTGTGCAGCTTCAAGTTCGTGATCCGGGGCGGGGGACAGATCCGCTGAGGCGCCCCCTCTCTTTTCCAGCTGACAAATGCGCGGTCTCCGGGTATGATGGGAGCAGAGCGACACTCTCATCAGAGCCGTGAGCCAGATATCGCGGGGACGGCCCAGAACCGCCCGCCGCGGCATCCCATTTCCGCCCCCCTTTTCCCAACTGGGTGAAAGGGAGGAAAATACCCATGAAAGGACTGATATCCGATGCACAAGCATCTGCTGGAGTTCTGCCGCCTGACGGGAGAGCTCCTGGAAAGCGAGCCGGTGCGGATGATGGGCCGCTGGCAGCACCACGGCCGGATCACCACCCTGGACCACTCCCTGTTCGTGGCCTACCTGTCCTTCCGGGCAGCCCGGTGGCTGCGTCTGGATGAACGGGCCGCCGCCCGCGGGGGCCTGCTCCACGACCTGTACCTCTATGACCCCCGGGACAAGTCCGCCCACCCCGGCAGCCAGTGCTTCGACCACCCCAGGGCCGCAGCCCGGAATGCCGAGCAGGTGACCAAGCTCTCCGACAAGGAGCGCAACATTATCCTGTCCCACATGTGGCCCCTGGGCGGAGCACTGCCCCGGTCCCTGGAGGCCCTGCTGGTGGACCTGGTGGATACCTTCTGCGCGGGGCTGGAGCTCTCCCACATCTATCACCCAGGCCGCCTGCGGGAGAAGCTGGGCGTGGTCCCCCTGGCGGGTTCCCCCCAGGCCGACGCGGCCTGATCTGCTCCGCACCTCCTCATGCCCCGGCAGCGTCTGCTGCCGGGGCATTTTTAGACATTTTTAGGAAAAGAGAGGCAGGAATAAAAATTCCCAGAAAATTTTCGAAAATTTCTCGAAAAATTCTCTTGAACCCAGGAAACTTTCTTGCTATTATGCTATAATGGTTGGGGGTATCCGCATAACGTGCCGGATCTGTGCAGTTTGATGGAGAAGCCCCACGCATATCCGTGCTGATCGGCACTGCCGTCACAATAGAGGAACAGAGAGCAAGCAGATTTGGTGACCGACCCGGCCAGGTACCGGCGGTCCGCGTAAGGAAGGAAGTTGTTTATGATCGCACACGGGAAGGATATCAAGGTATTCACCGGAAACTCCAACCCCAAGCTGGCCCAGAACATCTGTCAGGAGCTGGGCATCCCTCTGGGCGACTCCGAGGTGGGAGCCTTCTCCGACGGGGAGAATTTCGCCTCTATCTATGAGACCGTCCGCGGCTCCGACGTCTTTGTGGTGCAGTCCACCTGCTCCTTCCGCAAGGACGACAAGAGCGGTTCCGTCAACGATGCGCTGATGGAGCTGCTCATTATGATCGACGCCCTGCGCCGGGCCTCCGCCGGCCGGATCACCGCTGTGATCCCCTACTTCGGCTACGCCCGCCAGGACCGCAAGACCAAGCCCCGAGACCCCATCTCAGCCAAGCTGGTGGCCAACCTGATCGCGGAGGCCGGCGCAGACCGGGTGCTGACCATGGACCTGCACGCCAACCAGATCCAGGGCTTCTTCGACATCCCGGTGGACAACCTGCTGGGCTCCCCCATCTTTGTGGACCACTTCACCAAGAAGTACGCGGACTGCCATGACGACACCATGGTGGTCTCCCCCGATGTGGGGTCGGTGTCCCGGGCCCGGGCCTTTGCCCAGAAGCTGAACATGCCCCTGGCCATCGTGGACAAGCGCCGCCAGAAGGCCAACTCCTCCGAGGTCATGAACATCATCGGCGACGTGCGGGGCAAGCACGTCATCCTGCTGGACGATATGGTGGATACGGGCGGCTCCCTGTGCCACGCGGCTCAGGCCCTGATGGAGATCGGCGGCGCCCAGGATGTGACCGCCTGCGCCAGCCACGGCGTCCTCTCTGGTCCGGCCATCGACCGCATCAACAGCAGCGTGCTGGACGAGGTCATCTTCCTGGATACCATCCCGGCCAAGCCCGGCGTCAAGTGCGACAAGATCAAGTACATCTCGGTGGCCCACATGTTCGCGGAGGCCATCAGCCACATCTATATGGAGACCTCCGTCTCCCCGCTGTTCCTGTAAGAGAGAGCGGGGACCGGAAGGGCGCGAAAACAGGGGGCGGGTAGCCAATACCCGCCCCTCTTCAGACTGTTTGAGGAGACCGATATGCTGTTTGGAAATGGAACCGGCGGGGTGGACTGGGTCCTGGTCTGCCTGGGCAACCCGGGGGAGAAATACGAAAACACTCGGCACAATGTGGGCTTCATGGTAGCTGACGAGCTGGGCGAGCGCCAGCGCGCCCCCATCCAGAGGCTGAAATATAAGGCGCTGACCAACGTGTTCACCATCTCCGGCCAGAAGGTGCTGGTGATGAAGCCCGTCACCTTCATGAACCTGTCCGGGGAGGCGGTGCGCCAGGCGGTGGACTTCTATAAGGTGGCGCCGGACCACGTGCTGGTGGTCTCTGACGACACCGCCCTGGCTGTGGGCCGTCTGCGTATCCGCAGGGGGGGCTCGGCCGGGGGTCATAACGGCCTGAAAAACATCATCCTCCACTTGGGGACAGACCAGTTTCCCCGGCTGCGGGTGGGGGTGGGGGAGAAGCCCCACCCGGATTATGATATGGCGGACTGGGTGCTGGGCAAGTTCCAGGGGGAGGACAAAAAGGCCATCGACCAGGCGGTGAAGCGGGCCGCCGACGCGGTGGAGTGCATCCTGGCCGAGGGCATCGACCGGGGGATGAGCCGGTTCAACGGCTGAGGGAGAGCTGGTCCAGCTCCTGTCCCAGCTCCAGGCCCAGGGCCAGCCCGGTGAGGAGCATCTGCCGGCCCTCGGAGGCGCCCACCTCCATGGCCGCGCCCCAGATGCGGTCCGCCTCGTCCTCGCCTGTCAGCTGATACAGCCGCTGCAGGAAGGGAAAGCTCTCTTCGGATACCCGGTCCATGTCCGGGGTGGGGGGAAGGGCCTCCACATAGTCCAGAAGGATGGAGATCAGGTCATACATAGGAACCACTCCTTTACGCCCATTATTATAACATGTTTTTTTATTGCGTGTCAAGAGGTGACCAGTTTGAAATCACTGGGAGAAAGACTAAAGGTTTTGAGAAATGAACGGGGACTGGTCCAGCAGGATATGGCAGATTTTCTAAAATGCAGGGTGCGCAACTATCAGGCAATCGAGGCGGGAGAAGTAAACCCTAGGCTTCCAAAGCTGATAGAATTGGCGGACTATTTCGGCGTGTCGGTGGACTATCTTCTGGGGCGGACGGAGAACCGGGAGATCAACCGCTGACCCGGGCGGGGGAGACAGAGGTCTTCCCCGCTGTTTTGGTTCCGGCCTTTACACAGGAGGCGGGCCCTGCCTGCCATTCCCGGACCTGTGACGTGCCGCAGGGGCGCGCAAAGACCGAAGGCATCCCGTAGGGGCGGCTTCCAGCGCCGCCCCCAAAGCCTTCCCCCACGCCGGGGGGAAGGTGTCACGGCGTATGCCGTGACGGATGAGGGGTCTTCCTCCCCCCATCCCAGCCGCAGGATGGCCCCCAAAGGGTTCCGCCCTGCGGGGCGGCCGGCGGGGGCGGGCCCCCCCCCGCCCCCCCCCCCGCCCCGCCGGCGGCCCCCCACGGGGGGCCGCCGGGGGGGGGGGGGGGGGGGCGCTCAACGCGCGCCCCTACGCAGAGACCGAAGGCATCCCGTAGGGGGCCCGGACCCGCCCCTGAATGGAGACCGGGGGCGGAAATCCCCGGGAATTTCCTTGACGGACCAGAGAAAAGGCGATATACTGTTGGAAAATGACCCCCTCCCTAAAGTCGGGAACGGGGGGCTTTGTCACGTTTTTGATTTCCATATTTTTCTATTTGGTGGCCGCTATGAAACTTTTGAACGACATCTTGAACAATGTGCCGGAGTTCGGCCAGCTGCTGGCCGCCATGGACAGCGGCCGCTGTCCCGTGGCCCTGTCCGGGCTGTCGGCGGTCCACCGGGCCCACTTTGCTGCCGGGGTCTACGCCCGCACCGGCCGGCCGGTGGTGCTGGTGTGCGCCGACGAGGGGGAAGGGGAGCGGCTGGCCCGGGATCTGGAGTCCCTGACGGGGCAGCGGGTGCCGGTGCTCGCCCCCCGGTCCTACATCTTTCACAACGCGGCCACTGTCTCCCGCCAGTGGGAGCACCGGCGGCTGGCCCTGATGCGGGCCATGGCGGCGGGGGAGGTGCCCCTGCTGGTGGCGGCGGTGGAGGGACTGCTTCAGCGGACCCTGCCCCCGGAGGAGTTGGACCGGGCCTGGGCGGAGCTGCGGACCGGGGGGAGCTATGACCTGAACCAGCTGGCTGAGACACTGACCGCCGCCGGGTACAGCCGGTGCGACCAGGTGGAAGGCGTGGGACAGTTTGCCCTGCGGGGCGGGATCTTGGATGTCTACTCCCCAGGGATGGAGCAGCCCGTGCGGGCGGAGTTCTTCGGAGACGAGCTGGATGCTATGGGGCTGTTCGACCCCGCCACCCAGCGCCGGACGGAGAACGTGGAGCGGGCGGTGCTGCTGCCGGCGGCGGAGGCGCTGCCCCATCTGGCGCCCGGAGGGACGGCGGGGCTGGCAGCCCGGCTGGAGAAGCTGGCCGCAGGGGCGGAGAAGGCGGGGCGGCATGAGCTGGCCCAGACTCTGCGGCAGGACCGGGAGGCGCTGGAGCAGGGGCGGAGCTTCCCCGCCACGGACCGCTATCTGGCGCTGATCTATCCCCAGCTGGCCACGGCGGCCGACTACCTGCCGCCGGACGCCTGTGTGCTCTTTTCTGAGAGCAGCCGGGTGGGGGAGCGGGCCAAGACCTACCAGTGGCAGCTGGAGGAGGATGCCAAGTCCCTGATGGAGCGGGGGGAGCTGGACGGCTCCTGCGCCGTGCTGGCCCGCACCTTCCCGGAGCTCAACGTCCGGCTGTCCGACTGGCCGACGGCCTATCTGGACTCCTTCACTCTGTCGGCTTATCCGGTGCCCCCCGGCTGCCTGCTGTCGGTGACGGCCAAGCAGCTGCCCTCCTTTGGCGCCAGCCTGGAGACGGCGGTCTCCGACCTGGACCACTACCAGCGCTCGGGCCTGGGCACCCTGGTGCTGGTGTCCAGCGAACAGCGGGCCCTGAATCTCCAGATGCTGCTGCGGGAGCAGGGCCTCCGGGCGGCGGTGGAGTTCCAGCCCCAGACCCTCCCTGGGCCGGGGGAGACCCTGGTCTCGGTGGGCGGCCTGTCCGCCGGGATGGAGTACCCGGAGGCCCGTCTGGCGGTACTCACCGAGGGACAGGGGGCGGCACTGAAAAAGCCCCGGCCCCGGAAGGCGGCCACCAACCGGGAGAAGCTGAAGTCCTATGCCGACCTGTCCCCCGGGGACCTGGTGGTCCACGAGCATCACGGTGTGGGCCGCTACATGGGGATGGTGAAGCTGCCTGCCGACGGGGTGGAGAAGGACTATGTGAAGATCGCCTACGCCGGCTCCGATGTGCTCTATGTCCCCGCCACCCAGCTGGACCTGGTGAGCAAGTACATCGGCGGGGGCGAGGACGCGGCGGAGACCAAAAAGCTCTCCCGCCTGGGGGGCACCGACTGGGAGAAGGCCAAGAGCAAGGCCAAAAAGGCGGTGAAGGATCTGGCCAAGGGCCTGATCCAGCTCTATGCCCAGCGGCAGCGGCAGCCCGGCTTCGCCTTCTCTCCCGACTCCCCCTGGCAGCGGGAATTCGAGGAGGAGTTCGAGTACGCAGAGACGGAGGACCAGCTGCGCTGCGTGGAGGAGATCAAGCGGGACATGGAGCGCCCGGTGCCCATGGACCGGCTGCTGTGCGGCGACGTGGGCTACGGAAAGACGGAGGTGGCCTTCCGGGCCGTCATGAAATGCGTGCTGGACGGCAAGCAGGCCGCTGTGCTGGTGCCCACCACGGTGCTGGCCCGGCAGCATTTTCTCAACGCCCTGCGGCGCTTTGCCAAATATCCGGTGACCATCGATGTGGTCTCCCGCTTCCGCACCAGCGCCCAGATGAAGGAGACCCTGCGGCGGGTGGAGAGCGGTGAGGTGGACATCCTCATCGGCACCCACCGCCTGTTCAACCGGGACGTGCGCTTCAAGGACCTGGGTCTGCTGGTGGTGGACGAGGAGCAGCGCTTCGGCGTCCAGCACAAGGAGAAGCTGAAGGAGAACTTCCGTCAGGTGGATGTGCTGACCCTGTCCGCTACCCCCATCCCCCGGACGCTGAACATGGCCCTCAGCGGCATCCGGGACATGTCCACTCTGGAGGAGCCCCCCGCCGACCGCCAGCCGGTGCAGACCTATGTGCTGGAGCATGACTGGGGGGTGCTGGGGGACGCCATGCGCCGGGAGCTGGAGCGGGGCGGGCAGGTGTACTACCTCCACAACCGGGTGGAGACCATCGACCGCACCGCCAGCCGCATCCAGGCCATGCTGGGGGAGGATGCGGCGGTGGGGGTGGCCCACGGCAAGATGACCCAGGAGGCCATCGACGAGGTGATGAGCCGGATGACCGACGGGGAGCTGAACGTGCTGGTGTGCACCACCATCATCGAGACGGGCATCGACCTGCCCAACGCCAACACCCTCATCATCGAGGACGCCGACCGCCTGGGCCTGGCCCAGCTCCACCAGATCCGGGGCCGGGTGGGGCGGTCCAGCCGCCGGGCCTACGCCTACCTCACCTACCGCCGGGGCAAGGTGCTCACCGAGGTGGCCGCCAAGCGGCTGAGCGCCATCCGGGAGTTCGCCGAGTTCGGCTCCGGCTTCAAGATCGCCATGCGGGACCTGGAGATCCGGGGTGCGGGCAACGTGCTGGGGCCGGAGCAGAGCGGCTTCCTGTTGTCGGTAGGCTACGACATGTACTTGAAGCTGCTGGAGGAAGCGGTGCTTCAGGAGCAGGGCCAGCCGGTGCCTCCCAAGACCGAATGTGCCGCCGACCTGAGCGTGGCGGCGTCGGTGCCCGACCGGTACGTCCCCTCCCCGGAGCAGCGGATGGACCTGTACCGCCGCATCGCCGCCATCCGCAGCGAGGCGGAGGCGGACGACCTGGTGGATGAGCTCATCGACCGGTATGGCGAGCCCCCCCGCACGGTGAACAACCTGATCTCCGTGGCCCTGCTCCGCGCTGCGGCGGCGGAGGCCGGGATCACCGACATTGCCCAGAAGCAGGGGCAGCTGGTCTTTACCCTGGCCCGGTTCAGTCTGGAGCAGTTTTCCGCCCTGTGCGCCATGGACCGGTATCAGAACCGGTTGCTGCTCACTCCGGGGGAGGTGCCCCGCTTTACCTTCCGGCTGAAAAAGGGGGAGGACGCCCTGCGGGCCGCACGGCAGGTGGTGGACGACTTCGCGGGGGCGGAGGGCTGAAGCCGCCCCGCATTTCAGAGTGGGGAGTTTTTCCCTTCTCCATTGAAACCGGAAGACAGATGTGGTATGATATCAAACTGTATCCGGCCCTGCGGACCGGAACAGATCTGAATTGGATGAAACAGAAAGGAACTGCTCTTATGAGATCGATGAAACGGGCGGGGGCCCTGACCCTCGCGGCCCTGATCCTGGCCTTTTCCCTGACCGCCTGCGGTAAGGACGGCGGGAGCTCCGGGAGCGGCGCTTCTTCCAGTGCCGCCGGGAGCACCTCCAGCAGTGAACCGATCACCGTGGACCTGGACGCCGTCACGGATGTGTTCCTCACCACCGCCGGCATCCCGGGTGACACTGTGGTGGCCCAGGTGGGAGATGTGGACATCACCGCCGCTGAGCTGCTGTACTGGGTGGCGTACAGCGCCGACAGCATGCTCAGTTATTACAGCACCTATTTCGGCATCACCGAGCTGCCCTGGGATACGGAGGACGCCTCCGGCGTCACCCTGACCCAGGGGACTTTGGACAACGCGCTGAGGACTGCGGCCCTGTACGCCCTGATCCCCGGGATAGCGGAGGGGGAGGGCGTGACCCTGTCCCAGGACTTCCAGGACACCTTTGCCGATCAGCTGGCCACTATGACTGAGGCCATGGGGGGCGAGGACGTGATGGCCATGTACCTGTGGCAGTATCCCCTGACTCCTGAGCTCTACACCCAGCTGTGTGAGAGCGAGGACCTGAACGGCCAGCTTCAGGATAAGTATTTTGGAGAGAACGGCACCATGAAGCCCACCGACGCCGACCTGCTCTCCTACATCCAGAACGACCGGAAGCTGTACTCCGTCAAGCACATCCTGCTGCTGACCCAGGACCCGGAGACCGGAGAGCCCCTGGACGAGGCTGCCGCGGCGGAGAAGAAGGCTCAGGCGGAGGATCTGCTCCGCCAGCTGCGGGAGAGCAGCGACCCCGCCGCCCTGTTCGACCAGCTGATGAACGATTACAGCGAGGACACCGGACTGGCCACCAACCCGGACGGCTATCAGGCCGTGGAGGCAGGTCAGATGGTCCCCGAGTTCGAGGAGGCGTCCCTGGCCCTGGAGCCCGGCGAGATCAGTGACATCGTGGAGAGCGATTACGGCTACCACATCATCCTGCGCCTTCCCCTGGAGGTGGAGCCGGCCGACTATCAGGCGGACTTTGTGCAGGAGAAGATGACCCAGCTCCAGCAGGGCTGGCTGGACGAGCATGAGATCGTTACCAACGATGTCTTTGACCAGCTGGACGTGCCCGCTTTCTATGAGACGGTCACCGCCCTGCGGCAGGCGGTGAGCACCCGGATGGAGGAGCTGAGCGCCCAGGAGGACGCCTCCGCATCCGCCGGGACCTCCGCCTCCGCCAGCGCCCCCGCCGCCAGCGGTAGCGCCCAGAACTGAGGCCCTTCACAGCGTAGAAAAACCTCCGCCCTGCCCCCATGTGGGGGCAGGGCGGAGGTTTTTATATACCGGGGCCCTCCGGCAAAACGGGGCCTGCCCGCCGGAGAGCGGAGGAGAAGCGAAACAGGAGAACGGTGGTGCATAGGATCTGGACCACCAGCACCACCAGCAGGAACAGGGTCAGCGCGATGGAGAAGGAACTCAGGGGGCCGGAGCTGTCCACCCCCAGGTAAAACAGGACGGAGGCGGCGGTGGAGAGGACGGTGACCACCGTGCGGGCCCGGAGCAGGGCGGGGGAGAAGTCACGGCCCGTCTCTCCGGCGTGGCGGGCGGCGATGTCCGCCAGGTCTGTGAGGAACTGGAAGTGGAAATACAGGGTGGTGAGCTCCACCGCCAGCGCCAGCCAGCTCAGCAGCCAGGAGAACTGGGACAGGTCCCAGGCTGGGAGGAGGAAGGCATACTGCTTCAGCGCCCAGAGACCCAGGGGGAAGGTGAGGGGGCCCAGGAGCCGCAGGTCTGGATGCTCCTCCTCCAGGGCGGTGACGGCCCGGCTCAGCAGATACCACCCCACCGCATTGGGGAGGAGGGAGAAGCGGTTAAGGTTGATGTCCAGATAGAGGAAGAAGTAGGCCCAGGCGGCGTACTGGACCCCGCGGATCAGTTTTGAGTTCAATCCAGATGCACCTCCCGCTCCAGTGGGATGGGGACCTCGTTCCCCTGGCTGTCCGTATAGACGGCCTCCAGCCAGTCCGCCATGACGCAGTCCGCGGCGGGGATGCGGTTGGCATACCCCTTGCCGCGGCTGCCCCAGTACAGAACCCGGCTTTCCCCGGGGGCCAGCTCCACCTCCAGACCGGACACATCATAGCCGGTATAACAGCTGTTCTGGACTTGAGACAGCAGACCGAACACCGGGTCCTCCTGCTGGCCGTCCTCCGGGGCATCCGTTCCGGTCAGGACGGAGACCCCCTCATCCCAGTACTGAGTGACGTCCAGGGTCATGGTTTTGGGCTGGTCGGTATGATTGGTGAGTCGAAGCACCATTCCGCCCACAACACTGGTAAACCGGGCATCCAGATCTGGGGCATCGGTATGGATCGAGCTGCCGAAGCCATTCAGATCTAGCTTTTTGACAGCAGAGCCCTCTATATAGGCGTCTTGGACCCGGAGCTCTGCCTCGGGCCATAGCTCCAATTCCACCCCATCCGCCTCTCCGTGCCAGGTGAAAACGGGGGGCTCCTGGCTGGGGAAGGGAAGGTTGTCGTAAGAAGTGAGCCGTATCTGTTCCCACTCAAAGGGGGAGGCCAGCCGGCCGGTTTGTACCGACAGGGGCGAGACCGTCCAGGTGCCGTCCTCCCGGCGCTGGAGGTGGAGGGTGTGGCGGCGGTAGCCGATGGAGCGCTCAGTGCCCTCCCGCGGCCCGCCCTCGTCCCGGAAGAAGTACATCTGGGTCCAGTAACCCCCCTCCCCATCATAGGAGAGTCCCCGGAAGATGGGGCCGGTGCGGTAGGACGCCGATCGGGGATCGGTCCCCGGGAGCACGCTCCAGCCCGCCCGGTCCGTCTGCCGCCACTCCTCCACCAGGTCGGGGAGCTGCTCCTGGGGGAGGGTCATGGCCTGGTAGGCGTAACAGTCCTGAACGTCGTGATACTGGGCGTAGATGCCCTTGCTGTATGCGTCCAGGGCGCCCCCTACGGTGGCGGGCCGGTGGGACAGGGCGTAGGAGAGACTGCCCACGGGGCCCAGCAGGCGGACAGCGCCGGGGAGGGGATCGGCAGCGGAGACCGGCAGGCCCACTACCAGGGAGAGGGTCAGCGTCACCACCATGCAGACGGAGACCAGTCCCATTCCCCGGGGAAAGGCCTTGAACCGGGTGATGGCCTGGATGCGTGCCTTGATGTTCTGTCCTCCGTTGGCCATGGTGGTGGCGCCGGGGAAGCGGCGCCGGCCGTCATCCGCCATGGACAGCAGGACCCGGCCGTAGTCCCGGCGGTCCTCCCCCTCCAGCCGCTCCAGCACCAGCTGGTCACAGCGCTGCTCCCGCTGGTTGTCGATGCGGTCAAAGATGCGCCACAGGAAGGGGTTGCACCAGTGGACGCACCGGAACAGGGCGGTGACCCACCCGGCGGCCACGTCCCGCTGTTTCAAATGGATCAGCTCGTGAAGGATCACCTTGCGGTCCGGGGCCCAGCCCATGGGGAGCACCAGCACCGGACGGACCACCCCCACCAGGAAGGGGGTGGAGGCGGCGCGGCTCTCCACCACCCGCCGGGGCATGGACAGACCGAAGCGCTCCGCCAGGGCGGCGACGGCCTCCAGCCGGGCTCCGGCCACCGGCACGGCCTCCCCCAGGGAGCGGCGCAGCCGCAGCCCGCCCGCCGCCAGCCACAGGGCGGACAGGAGGACCCCCGCCAGATAGAGGAGGAACAGCCAGTCAGTGACAGAGCGGGGCAGTCCGCCCGCCGGGGGGATGGGGATGCCCGCCAGGGGCAGGGAGGGGGTCCAGGGGGAGGACCAGGCGGAGTCCAGCCCCAGCTCGACCCAAGTCCGCAGGGCCTCGCCCAGCCCGGTCAGGTCGGCTATGGCAGAGCGGCCCAGCCAGCCCACCGGCAGGATCAGCCGGAGCACCACCACCATCCAGACCGCGTACTGCCACTGGGGGGAGAGCTTGTCCCGGAAGATGTGCTGGAGCACGAGCACGAAGAGGGCGGCCATGCTGGCCGCCGCCGTCTGATGGAGGAAGGACCAGAGATCGAACACGGCTACACCTCCATCTCGTCCAGCAGGCGGCGCAGCTCCTCCCGCTCCTGGGGGGAGAGGCTGCCGTCCTTCACAAAGGCGGCCACCAGCTGTCCCGCCGAGCCGTCATAGACCCGGTTCACCAGATCCCGCCGCTCCCGGGCGGCGCACGTCTCCCGGCTGGGGATGGCGGCGTACCGCCGGGGGGAGGACTGGTCCATGGATACCAGCCCCTTGGCGGCCATCCGGGTGAGGTAGGTGTGCACGGTGGTGCGGCTCCAGCCGGTCTCCGGCGCCAGGGCGCCCAGGATCTGCCCCAGATGCTGGGGCCCGCCGGCCCAGAGGGCCTCCAGCACCTTCCACTCGCTGTCCGTCAGCTTCCACATAAAGACCACTCCTACACATGTAGAATTTCTGAGATGATTCTACATGTGTAGGAGGAACTTGTCAAGCCTTGTCGGGAAAAAGCCTGTCCCAGCCCCCTGGATTCTGCAAAAAATGGACAGGCCGGGGTCTATACTGAGCGGTACAAAGGAAGGGAGCGTGAGGTCATGGATAGCTGGCACAGCCGGCCGCAGGCCGATCTTTTTCAGGAACTGGACGCGCGGCCCGGGGGACTGACCCGGCGGCAGGCGGAGGAGCGGCTGGCCCGGTACGGGCCGAATCAGCTGGAGCCCCCCAGGCGGCCGGGGCTGCTCTCCCGGGTGATGGCCCAGATGAAGGACCCCATGATCTTGGTGCTGCTGGGGGCGGCGGGGCTGTCCCTGGCGGCCAGCCGGGGGGAGGACTGGCTGGATGCGGCCATCATCCTGGTCATCGTGGTGGTGAACAACATCATCTCCATCTCCCAGGAGGACCACGCCCACCGGGCCCTGGAGGAGCTGCGGAAGATGACCTCCCCCCACGCCACCGCCCTGCGGGGGGGCGCGCCCGTCCGGGTGGAGGCGGCGGAGCTGGTGCCGGGGGACGTGATCCTGCTGGAGGCGGGGGACCTGGTGCCTGCGGACGCCCGCCTGCTGGAGGCGGCGGGACTGCGCTGTGACGAGAGCGCAATGACTGGGGAGTCGGTGCCCGTGGAGAAGGCGGCGGGTGGGCCGCTGCCGGAGGACGCCCCCCTGGGAGACTGGACCAACATGGTGATCTCCGGCACACTGGTCACGGCGGGGCGGGCCACCGCCCTGGTCACCGCCACCGGCATGGACACACAGATGGGCCGCATCGCCGGCCTGCTGCTGGAGGGAGAGACCCAGCCCACCCCCCTCCAGCGGAAGATGGGGGAGATCTCACGCTCCCTCTCCTTCCTGTGCCTCTCCGTATGCGCCGTCATGTTCGGGGTGGGGCTGCTCCAGGGGAAGGACATGCTGGGCATGTTCCTCACCGCCGTCTCCCTGGCGGTGGCCGCCATCCCGGAGGGCCTGCCCGCCATCGTCACCATCGTGCTGGCCCTGGGGGTGGGGCGGATGGCGGACCGGGGGGCCATCGTGAAGAAGCTGCCCGCGGTAGAGACCCTGGGCTGTGCCAGCGTCATCTGCTCGGACAAGACGGGCACCCTGACCCAGAACCGGATGACGGTGCGGGAGCTGTGGGTCCCGGCGGGGGGGCACCGGCGGGACGCCCTGCTGGCGGGGGCCCTGTGCGGCGACGCCCGGCTGGAGTGGAAGGCGGGGGCCCCGGTATCCGCGGGGGACCCCACCGAGGGGGCGCTGGTGGTGGCCGCCGCCCGGGAGGGGCTGGACCGGAACCAGCTGTCCGAGAGCCTGCCCCGCACCGGGGAGATCCCCTTCGACTCCGGGCGCAAGCTGATGACCACCGTCCACGAAAAGGAGGGAGGCGGCCGCCTGGTGCTGGTGAAGGGGGCACCGGACGTGCTGCTGGAGCGGTGCGTGTCCGGCCCAAGAGGCCCACTGTCGCCGGCGGACCGGAGACAGATCCTCGCCGCCAATGAGGACATGGCCCGCCGGGCCCTGCGGGTCATCGGGGTGGCCCGGCGGGAGCTGTCCTTGCAGCCCAGAAAGCTGGAGAGCGGGACGGTGGAGCGGGACCTTACCTTCCTGGGGCTGTTCGGCATGGCCGACCCACCCCGGCGGGAGGTGAAGGGGGCGGTGGAGCGGTGCCACCAGGCGGGCATCCGCCCGGTGATGATCACCGGGGACCACCGTGCCACGGCCATGGCGGTGGCACGGGAGCTGGACATCTGCCGCCCAGGGGACCTGGCCCTCACCGGCCCGGAGCTGGACTTCATGCCCCAGGAGATGCTGGAGGAGGACATTGAAAAATTCGCTGTCTTTGCCCGGGTGTCGCCGGAGCACAAGATGCGCATCGTCCGGGCCTGGCAGAAAAAGGGGCGGGTGGTGGCCATGACGGGGGACGGCGTCAACGACGCCCCAGCCCTCAAGGCGGCGGACATCGGCTGCGCTATGGGGCTGTCCGGCACCGACGTGGCCAAGGGAGCGGCGGAGATGATCCTCACAGACGACAACTTTTCCACCATCGTTCAGGCGGTGGAGGAGGGGCGGGGGATCTACTCCAATATCCGCAAGGCCATCCACTATCTGCTCTCCTGCAACATCGGGGAGATATTCACCATTTTCGTGGCCACCCTCTTGAACTTCGGGCAGATGCCCCTGGTGCCGGTGCAGCTGCTGTGGCTGAATCTGGTGACTGACTCCCTGCCCGCCCTGGCCCTGGGCGTGGAGCCGGTGGAGGAGGGCGTGATGGACCAGCCGCCCCGGGACCCCTCCGCCGGGCTGTTCTCCCGGGGATTCTCCCTGCGCCTGGCGTGGCAGGGACTGATGGTGGGCGGGCTGACTTTGGGGGCCTATCTGCTGGGGCTGTTCCACCTGGGCGCCCCCGGCATGGAGGGGGCGGCGGCCAACACCATGGCCTTCGCCACCCTGACGCTGAGCCAGCTGTTCCACGCCTTCAACGTCCGCAGCGAGGACCAGTCCCTGCTGGCCCAGGGGGCGCTGTCCAACCCGGCCATGAACAAGGCGTTCCTGGCGGGGATGGTCATGCAGCTGTCTGTGCTGCTCCTGCCGCCCCTTCAGGGGGTGTTCTCCGTGTGCCCCATGGACCTGACCCAGTGGGTGACGGTGCTGGCCCTGGCCATGGCCCCCATCCCCATCTGCGAGGCGGAAAAGGCCCTGCGGCGGCGCAGGCCGGAGGCGGAGGAGCCCAGACAGGAGAAGGAGCTGTCCGCGGCCCGAAAGTAAACAGTCTTGCGCCCCGGCCTGAGCAGGCCGGGGCGCGT
>NZ_JANGBZ010000048.1:0-23228 GCF_024462915.1 Clostridium sp. DFI.5.61 | reverse complement strand
CGGGCGCGGCATACGCCGCGACACCTTCCCCCCTGTGGGGGGAAGGCTTTATGTTGGCCCGCCGTATATTTTGTAGAGTCCATCACGATGAAAAAATAAAATCATAACGCCTGCCTAAAAGAGGGCAGACGTTGATTTTTACACACTATATTCCGAAACAGTATATTCTAATATTTTACACACCACAATATTGTACAATAAACCAGAGCCCTTTCATCTGGGGTGTGGATCTCTGCAATTCGTCCGCCCCAGTAAATAATCCACACTTGTATGATAGAAATCCGCCAATGCGGTCAACGTAGGAATGGAGATTTCAAGTTCACCATTTTCATAGCGGGAATAGGTCGCTTGACTGACATGTAAAAACTTCGCAATCTCTTTCTGTGAAAGGTCGCTGTCCTCCCGCAAATCCCGAATCCGTAATGGCATGGTCTCACCTCGCCATTATCATAGATTATGCAAAAAGCGTATTTTGAAATTTATACTAAATTGGTATAAAAGAAATTTGGAGGTCGCTTTATGCCAATCACAGACGAAGATTATTTTGAAAAAATCAAAAAAATAGACGTCCTGGCGGATGAGCTGGAGACAGAGATCACCGCCTCCATGCAGACCTGTCTGATCCGCTTCGGGGAGATCGTCCAGATCCAGAACGCCATGATCCAGAAGATGCATGCCCTGTCTGATGAAATTTTTCAGCTCCGGGCGCAGGCTGGTCTGGAAAACGTGATATGCCGGGCCTCCGGGCAGAAGGAGGCATCAAAAGAGTGGGATGAAGCAGACCCCTCCATTCCGGAACCATAAAAACAGCCCTCTGGGATAAAAATTTATCCCAGAGGGCTGTTTTTGAACTGTTCTAAGGGGCGGCACGGGGCCGTCTTATTTGTATTTCCGGCTCTCCGCCACCGCCAGCTCGTCACAGCGGTTGTTGTATGGGTTGCTGGCGTGGCCCTTTACCCAGTGGAGCTTCACCTGGTGCCGGTCGCACAGGTCCAGCAGGCGGGCCCACAGGTCCGGATTCAGGGCGGGCTTTTTGTCCCCCTTCACCCAGCCCCGGGCCCGCCATCCCTTGGCCCAGCCCTTTTCCAGGGCATCGATGACGTACTTGGAGTCGGAGTACAGCTCCACCACACAGGGCTCATTGAGGGCCTCCAGCGCGGTGATGACGCCGGTGAGCTCCATACGGTTGTTGGTGGTCTGGGGCTCTCCCCCGGACATCTCTTTTTTGTGGGGGCCATACATCAGGATGGCCCCCCAGCCGCCGGGGCCCGGATTGCCGGAGCAGGCCCCGTCGGTGTAGATGGTGACTGTTTTCATGTTCGCCTCCTGTCCGTGTAGCCTTCCCCCCACAGGGGGGAAGGTGCCCCCGGAGGGGGCGGATGAGGGGGACCTCCGTTCCACCGCCCGGCGGATTGTGAGGCAGACCCCCTCAAAATTCTGTTTTACATCCAAATTCGTAAAACGCAGCACTTCGATTTGAAAATTTGTCTGCAAAAAATGGGACCGCATCTGGTCATACTCAAGTGCATCCTTTTCGTAATGCTGTGCTCCATCTAATTCGATCCCCAGCCTTGCCTGAGCACAGTAAAAGTCCAAAATATATGGTCCAAATGGGACCTGTCTGCGAAATTGGACTGGATGCTGCTTTAAAAATTCATACCACAGCCGCCGTTCCTCCGGCGTAGCTTCTCTGCGGAGTTTTTGGGAAAAGGCTTTGATCTCTGGGTGCATCTTACGCTTCTCCCTCTCATCCATCACGGCTTTTCCGTGCCATCTTCCCCCCTGTGGGGAGAAGGTTTTTTGATCCCCTAACCCACCCGCGTGGAATCGGCGTCCGGTCATCAATACAAATCGTAATAATACCCCTGTAACTGTACCGGGCATTATCATAAATTGGGAGTCGAACCCAACGAATGGCCCCGCTCGTTGCCAAATCTGTGTGCCCAATGGCTCCGGCACTGAGAGCTTGACGCCCGCCTTCCGCGCTGCCAAATCGCCGGGAGAGGGCGCTCTTCCCCCTCCCGGCAGCTCTTTTTTACAGCTCCACCAGCTCGGTGGTCCAGTTTTTCTCCTGAATGGTCTCGTCCAGCTCCCGGAGTGCCTTGGCGTCCCGGTCCACCTGCTTCTGCAGCTCTCGCACATTGACCGCGCTCCTGATGCGGATCTCACCCACCGTCCGGCGGTTGACCACGGCGCTGGCGCTGTTCAGGAAGTCCCGCAGGATGCGCAGCCGGCCTGTCATGCACTCCCGGCGGGCCAGCAGGTCAGAGAGGGTCCTCCCCTCCCCCGCCTCTGTGGTGCTGTTGGTCCGGTTGATCCGGGCAATGAGCTCCTCCAGCTGGACATAGTCCTCCTCCAGCTCTCTCAGCAGCTCCATGGGGTCCTCTGCGGGAGACTCCCCCTCCTGGACCAGGGCGTTGTTGTCCAGCCGGCTCTCCAGCTGCCGGATGCGGGTCTGGAGCTCCGAGCGCAGGGACAGCGCGTTGGCCAGTTTCATGGCATTGTCCTCCTTTTTCCGTCACAGGCGGCTCAAAATCTCACGCCGCTTTTCCTGATACTCCTCCTGGGTGATGAGCCCGGCCTTTTTCAGATCCTCCAGCTGCTTCAGCCGCTCTCCCGCATCCAGGGCGGTGGAAGGGATGTGGTCGTGGGTCCCGGCGGAGGGGCGGTCCGTTTTGTCCACATCCTCCATCAGACCGGCGATGGTCTCCTCTTCGATCCCGGTCTCCACGTCATAGCCCACCCGGTGGGGCAGTCCGTTTTTCCCAACGGCGCTCAGGACCCCCATCACCACAGCCAGAGCGCCCATGGCCAGGAAAGGCAGGGAAAAGAGGGGCGACAGCGGCATGATCTGGGTGACCGCCACTACCACAAAGACAAGGCCAAAAATGACCTGTACCACTCCTGCCATGCGGCGGACTGCCCGGGTGGCCCCGGTAGGCTGGCTCTGGACGGTGATCCGTCCCCGTCTTCTCCGGCTCATGCCCTCTCCTCCTATCCTAATTGTATTTTATATCCTGGTTATTCCTCTTCGGACTGGTTTTCTTCCGAAATGGGGGCCTCCTCCGCCCTCTCCCCGGCGGGGTCTCCCTCCTCCGTCTCCTGGGTGCCGGCGGTCTCCTCCCGGTCGGTGAGGGCAAGGGAGATGACCTGGTCTCCCTCCTCCTTGAAGCGCATGACGATGACGCCCTGGGTAGCCCGGCCGGCGGTGCGGATGTTGTCCACAGGGGTGCGGATCAGGATGCCGCTCTGGGTGACCAGCAGCAGGTCCTCGCTGCCGTCCACCACCTTGATGCCCACCACGCTCCCTGTCTTCTCAGTGACCATATAGTTCTTGATGCCGATGCCGCCACGGTTGGTGACCCGGTACTCCTCCACGGGGGTGCGCTTCCCATAGCCCTTCTCGGTGATGGACAGCACCTCATGGTCCGCCTTGGCCCGGGCGGCGCCCACCACGTAGTCGCCCTCCCGCAGGCGGATGCCCCGGACGCCCACGGCCTCCCGGCCCATAGGCCGCACGTCGTTCTCGTCAAAGCACACCGCCATGCCGTCGTGGGTGGCGATGAGGATGCGCTGCTGTCCATCGGTCTCCCGCACGGCGATCAGCTGGTCCCCCTCATCCATGCGCAGGGCGCGGATTCCGTTGTTCCGCAGGTTTTTCAGGGTGTTGGCGGGCAGGCGCTTCACGGTGCCGCTTCGGGTGACCATGAAGAGGAAGCGGCCGTCGTCCTCGATGGACCGGGTGTGGATCATGGTCTGGACCCGCTCTCCCGACTCCACCTGGAGGATATTGATGATATTGGTGCCCTTGGCCGTCTTGCCAGATTCCGGGATCTGATAGCCCTTCTTCCGGTAGACCTTGCCCGTGTCGGTAAAGAAGAGGATATAGTCATGGGTGGAGGCGGTGAACACGTCCACCACGTAGTCCTCCTCCCGGGTGGTGATCCCCTTCTTGCCCATGCCCCCCTTGGACTGGGCGGCATACTCACTGACCGGGGTGCGCTTGATGTAGCCCGCCTGGGTCAGGGTGAAGACGCACTGCTCCTCCTCGATCAGATCCTCGATGTCGATCTCGTCCTCCACATCCTGGATCTCGGTGAAGCGCTCGTCCCCATACTTGTCCCGGATGGCGGAGAGCTCGTCCTTCAGCACGCCCCGGAGCATGGACTCGTCAGCCAGAAGTTGGTTATAGTAGGCGATGCGCTTCTCCAGTTCAGCGTACTCCGCCTCCAGCTTCTCTTTCTCCAGGCCCTGGAGCCGCTTGAGCTGCATGTCCAGGATGGCCTGGGCCTGCACCTCGTCCAAGCCGAAGCGGGCCATCAGGTTCTCCCTGGCGTCGTCGTAGCTCTCCCGGATGGTCTTGATGACCGCGTCGATGTTGTCCTCCGCGATGAGCAGCCCTTCCAGCAGGTGAGCCCGCTCCTGGGCCTTCTTCAGGTCAAAGCGGGTGCGGCGGATGAGGACCTGCTCCTGATAGGCGATGTACTCGTCCAGAATGTGGCGCAGGGAGAGGATGCGGGGCTGAAGCTTCCCGTTGACCTCCACCAGGGCCAGCATGTTGATGGCAAAGGTGGTCTGGAGCTGGGTCTGGGCGAACAGCCGGTTGAGCACCACCTGGGGATTGGCGTCCCGCTTGAGCTCGATGACGATGCGCATACCGTTGCGGTCGGACTCGTCCCGGATGTCGGAGATGCCCTCCAGGCGCTTGTCCTCCACCTGGTCGGCCATGTTCTTGATGAGCATCCGCTTGTTCACCTGGTATGGGATCTCAGTGATGACGATGCGCACCCGGTCCTTGCCGAACTCCTCGAATTCGTGGCGGGCCCGGACCATCAGCCGGCCCCGGCCGGTGGCGTAGGCAGAGCGGATGCCGCTGCGGCCCATGATGATGCCCCGGGTGGGAAAATCGGGGCCCTTGATGTGCTCCATCAGGTCGGAGAGCTGGGCCTCCGGATCATCCAGCACGCAGATGACGGCATTGATGACCTCCCGCAGATTGTGGGGCGGGATGTTAGTGGCCATGCCCACGGCGATGCCGCTGGAGCCGTTGACCAGCAGGTTTGGGAACCGGGAGGGAAGCACCTTGGGCTCCTTCCGGGTCTCGTCAAAGTTGGGGTCCCAATCCACGGTGTCCTTCTCAATGTCCCGCAGCATCTCGTCGGCCAGCTTGGACATGCGGGCCTCGGTGTAACGGTAGGCCGCGGGGGGATCGCCGTCGATGGAACCGAAGTTGCCGTGGCCGTCCACCAGCATGTAGCGCATGGAGAAGTCCTGGGCCAAGCGGACCAAGGCGTCGTAGACGCTCTGATCCCCGTGGGGATGGTAGCGTCCCAGCACGTCGCCCACGCAGGTGGCCGACTTCTTGAAGGGCTTGTCCGCGGTGAGGCCGTCCTCATACATGGCGTAGAGGATGCGGCGGTGGACCGGCTTCAGTCCGTCCCGCACGTCGGGCAGGGCCCGGCCCACGATGACGGACATGGCATATTCAATATAGGAACTCTCCATCTCGGGTACCAGAGGGGATATCTCGATCTTCTGGTCCGGGAAACGGATCTCCTCAGGATCATATTGGGGTTTTTTGCTCATATCTTAACTTTCCTCCACCTTCATGGATTCAACCTGTACGATCAGTGCGGAGCCGCCGCGGTCAAAGTGTGGAGACAGGCCGCCCGGCGTCCGCTCTTCTCAGTAATCCAGGTTTACTGCGTACTTGGCGTTGCGCTCGATGAACTCCTTCCGGGGCTCCACCTTTTCGCCCATCAGGACGGTGAACACCTCATCTGCCCGGACGGCGTCGTCCAGCTCGATGCGGCGCAGGGTGCGCTTCTCCGGGTCCATAGTGGTCTCCCACAGCTCATGGGGGTTCATCTCACCCAGACCCTTGAAGCGGCTGATATCCACCTTGGCGTTGGGATTGTCCCCTCTCAGCTCGGCGGAGATCTTATCCCGCTCTTCTTCACTGAAGGCCAGGCGGATCTGCTTGCCCCGGGTCAGCTTGAACAGAGGGGGCACTGCGGAGTAGACATATCCATTCTCGATGAGGGGGCGCATGAACCGGAAGAAGAAGGTGAGCAGCAGGGTGCGGATATGAGCACCGTCCACATCCGCATCGGCCATGATGATGACCTTGTGATAGCGCAGCTTGTTCAGGTCGAACTCGTCTCCGATGCCTGCCCCCAGGGCGGTGATGACGGGGGTGAGCTTGTCGTTGCCGTACACCTTGTCCGCCCGGGCCTTCTCCACGTTGAGCATCTTGCCCCACAGGGGGAGGATGGCCTGGAACCGGGAGTCCCGGCCCTGGGTGGCGGAGCCTCCTGCGGAGTCGCCCTCTACGATGTAGAGCTCGGTGAGCTCGGGGTTGGCCTCGTTGCAGTCCCGCAGCTTGTCCGGCATAGCGGCCCCGCCCAGAGCGGTCTTGCGGCGGATGGACTCCCTGGCCTTCCGGGCGGCCTCCCGGGCCCGGTTGGCGGTGAGGGCCTTGTCCAGGATGGCCCGGCCCACCGCCGGGTTCTCCTCCAGATAGATCTCCAGCTTCTCACTGACAATGGCGTTCACCAGGGTGCGGATCTCGCTGTTGCCCAGTTTGGCCTTGGTCTGTCCCTCGAACTGGGCGTCGGTGAGCTTGACAGAAATGACGCAGGTGAGACCCTCCCGGCAGTCGTCGCCGGAGACTTTGTCATCGTTTTTCAGCACGCCGATCTTCTTGCCGTAGGCGTTGAGCACGTTGGTGAGGGCACGTTTGAAGCCCTCCTCATGCATGCCGCCCTCCGGAGTATGGACGTTGTTGGCGAAGGAGACGATGACCTCGTTATAGCTGTCATTGTACTGGAGGGCCACCTCAGCCATGGAGTCCTCCCGGTTGCCGGACATATAGATCACGTCAGGGTGCAGCGGGTCCTTGCTTCGGTTGATGAAGGTGACGAATTCCCGGATGCCCCCCTCGTAGCACATATCGTCCTCCTGCTCCCGGCCGGGGCGCAGGTCCACGGTCTGGATGCGCAGGCCAGCATTGAGGAAGGCCTCCTCCCTCATCCGGGTGTGGAGAGTGTCATAGTTGTACTCCAGAGTCTCGAACATCTCCGGGTCTGGCTTGAAGGTGACGGTCGTGCCCGTATGGTCGGTCTTTCCCACCACCTTCATCTCCTGGGTGATCTTTCCCCGGGAAAACTTCATCTCATAGATCTGGCCGTTCTTGTGTACCTGGACCTCCAGCCACTCAGACAGGGCGTTGACCACGCTGGCGCCCACGCCATGGAGGCCGCCGGACACCTTGTAGCCCCCACCGCCGAACTTGCCGCCGGCATGGAGGACAGAGAACACCACCTCCAGCGCGGGACGCCCGGTTTGGGGCTGGATATCCACAGGGATGCCGCGGCCGTTGTCAGTGACAGTGATGGTGTTCCCGGGATTGATGGTCACCGTGATGTCGGTGCAGTAGCCCGCCAGGGCCTCGTCAATGGAGTTGTCCACGATCTCATAGACCAGGTGGTGCAGACCTGACTCCGAGGTGGAGCCGATATACATGCCCGGCCGCTTGCGCACCGCTTCCAGTCCCTCCAGCACCTGGATCTCCGAGGCGCCGTACTCGTGCTCCACCTGGGTGGAGTTCAGTTCCAATTCTTCTGCCATAATAACCTCCATATCGAAATGCAGAAGGCAGAATACAGAAGCTGGAGAGATGAGGCTCTCTCCGCTGGTCCCTGCCGTTCCGATATCCACTTGTTCCGCCCGGAGGACCGGGCTTCTTCACTCTGCATTCTGCATTCCATCATTCTGCATGATTCAAAGCAAATTGCTCTCCGCCCGCCGCAGCAGTGCGGCGGAGGACAGCTGAGAGATGTAGACTGTGGCCGTCCCCTTCTCCTCCCCTACCAGGACAAAGGAGCGGGGCAGGTCATCGCACACCGAGATGACTCGGCCCTCCTGTTCCGCCCGCTCCAGGAATTCCCGGGTCTTATAGGCCCAGCTGGCGTTGTCCAGGTCAAAGATGCCCAAAATCTCCCGATGGGGCACTGCCACCGACTGGCCCAGGTGCAGATACATAAGCGCCTCTCACTTTCTTTTTTTGATCCAGGACAGGAGCCATGCCCCAGCACATCCCAAAAGGACTGCCCCCGCGGTCCAAAGGAGCAGGACCACATTCCCACCCCATCCAAACAAGAGCCCATCTGGCCGGGCAGCTGTATAATAGATCATTCCAGAGACAGGAATCATCTCCATCAGGGCAGCACCCAGAAGCCGTAGAGACAGCTGCTCCGTGGCCGAGAGAACGAGAAGCTGAATGACAAAGGAGAGCGCCAGGACAATCAGCAAAAATTCCATCTGTTCTCTCCTCTCACATCAGCCGCCCGCCCTGGATATGGAAACTCTTTCCATTCTCCAGTCCCTCTAATTTTTCCTCCTCACAGCAGGAAATAAACACCTGCCCGCCCTGGATGCGGTTGAGGACGAAGGCCTGCCGCCGGTGGTCCAGCTCGGAGAGTACGTCATCCAGCAGCAGCACCGGCCACTCGCCGGTCTCCTGAAAAAAGATTTCCCGCTGAGCCAGCTTCAGGGAGAGGGCCGCCGTGCGGGTCTGCCCCTGGGAGCCGTAGGTCTTGGCCGGGTTCCCGTCGATCTCCACTGCCAAGTCGTCCTTATGGGGGCCGGACAGACACTGACGGCTGTCCAGCTCCGCCTGCCGATGGGCCTGCTGGTGCTCCAGCAGCTGGGGCAGGATGGTTTTGGCTCCGGCCAGGGGGTCTGTGACGGTGGAGACGGTCTCATACCGCAGAGAGAGCTCCTCCTTTCCCCCGGAAAAATCCCGGTGGATGGCAGGGGCGCTCTCCTGAAGGCGCCTGATGAAGTGAGCCCGGTAGTGAACGATCAGCGCCCCGGTCTGGGCCATACGGAGATTGAAGTCGTCCAGGGTGGACAGCAGGGACAGGTTCTCCTGCCAGTCCCGGAGTATGCGCACCTTGTGGTCATAGAGGCGGTTATACTCGCTGAGTGCCTGCTCATACCGGGGCCGCAGCTGGCAGATGGCGCTGTCCAGAAAGCGGCGCCGGGCCGCCCCTCCCTCCCGGATGAGATACAGGTCCTCCGGGCAGAAAAGCACGGTATTCAAAATGCCGGACAGCTCCCCCGCCGTCTTCAGCCGCACCCCGTTGGACCACAGCTGGCGCCGGGCCCCCCGGTTCAGCCGGGCCTCCAGAGTGAAGTCCCGGGCCCGGGAGCGCACCTCTCCCTTGACAAAGGCCCCATCCACTCCCAGCATGATCATCTCCCGGTCGTACCGGGCCCGGTGGGACCGAGCGGTGGACAGATAGGCCACCGCTTCCAGCAGGTTGGTCTTGCCCTGGGCGTTGTCTCCATAGATCAGGTTCACCCGTGGATCAAAGACGGCCTCCAGATGGACATAGTTGCGGAAAAAGTCCAGCTCCAGCGACTTGACGATCATTGGACAACCAGTTCCGTCTCATCGTCAATGACCGCCCGGTCTCCCGGACGCAGCTTCTTCCCCCGCATGGTGCACACCTCACCGTTGACCGCCACCCGTCCCTCCTGGATGATGAGCTTGGCGTCTCCCCCGGTCTCCACCGCACCGGCGAATTTCAGCAGGTCCTGGAGCTTGATGAATTCGGTGTGGATCTGAATGGTCTCGCTCTGCATCAAAATCTTCCTCTCAGTTTGCCTTCAGCCGCACCGGCAGCACCATATAGACGAAATTCTCCTCCCCCTCGGCGGGCAGGATGACACAGGGGGCCACGCCGGAGGTGAACTCCAGGCGCAGGCGGTCTGCTGGGGCGGCCTTCAGTGCGTCCATCAGGTACTTGTTGTTGAAGCCGATCTCCAGCCCCTGGCCGTCCCCCGTGATGGGGCACTGGTCGGCGGCATCCCCGATGCCCGTCTTGGTGGTGATGGACAGCATCCCATCCCCGAAGACACAGCGCAGGGGGCTCTTCAGTTTGTCACTGATGATCAGGGAGACGCGCTCGATGGACTGGAGCAGGGTGCGGGCATCCCCCTCGATCTTGATGGTGTTGTTCCGGGGGATGGCATTCTTATAGGCCAGGAACTCCCCCTCCAGCCGGCGGCAGACCAGCACCGTGTCCCCCGCCTGGAACTGGATGTGCCGGGCCCCCTGGGCCACGGAGACAGCATCCTCCCCGGCGCAGATCTTTTCCACCTCGCTGAGGGCGGAGCCAGGCACCACGAAGGAGAAGGGGAGCACCCCCTGGCTGCTGTCCACAGGCTCGTGCCGAAGGGCGAGCCGGTAGCCGTCCACAGACACGACGGTCAGGCCGCTCTCGTCCACCTCGAACAGGGAGCCGGTGTGGACGGGGCGGCTCTCGTTGTCGCTCACCGCGAACAGGGTCTGGGCGATCATAGAGCGCAGCACCGGCTGGCCGATGGTCAGCCCGTTCTGCTCCTCCACCGAGGGCAGTTCGGGAAATTCTTCCGGGTCCGTCCCCAGGATGTTGAATTCCGACAGGCCGCACTTGATGTTGACCATATAGTTCTCCGAGGTGAATACCACCACGTCATCCGGCATCTTCCGGATGATCTCGCCAAACAGCCGGGCGGAGAGGACCAATGAGCCCTTCTCCCGGATCTCAGCCGGAACAGCGGCCCGGATGCCGGTCTCCAGGTTGTAGCCGGTGAGCCTCAGCTGTTCTCCGGCTTCAATGAGGATGCCTTCCAGGGCAGGAATGGAGCTTTTGACCGCCACCGCCCGGGACGCCGTGGACACGGCTCCCAGGAGCAGTGCCTTCTCACAGGAAAATTTCATGGGGGACCTCCTTCTGACTCCCGCCTCTTTCTGGGAAAGGACAGGATTTTTGTCGTAATAGTAGCCCGTAGGCAAAAAAAATGTGGAAAACCGCTGTAAGCCTTACGGCCCCATGGGTTTGGCCCTCCACAGGGGATGTGAACGAATCTGGAGGGTTTTCCACATGGGGCAAAAAACCTAAAAATCATCCACAGGGAGTTTTCCACATATCCACAAAATTCGGTGGAATGGTGGAGAAAACTTTATTCGTAGCGAATGTTGATGTTGGCGGTGATGTCCTTAATGATCTCGGCGGTCTCCGGGCTCTCCTTCACCATCTTTTCAATGCGCTCGATGGAGTGGAGCACGGTGGTGTGGTCCCGGCCCTCAAACTCCCGGCCGATCTCCTTCAGGGAGAGGTTGGTCATGCGGCGGATCTGATACATGGCGATCTGCCGGGCCAGGGAGATGTCCTTGGTGCGGCCCTGTCCCCGAAGGGAATCGGGCTCGATGTTATAGAATTTGCACACCTCATCAATGATCACGTCGGCGGTGGGGACGATGTCGGATTTGTCCTTGAACATGTCCTTCACCGCCCGGACGACGGTGTCCTTATCCACTGTGTCCCCCATCAGGTCCTGATAGGCCATGATCTTATTCACAGTACCTTCGATCTGGCGCACGTTGGCGGTAATGTTTTCTGCGATGAGCTGGAGCAGGAACTCGGGCAGCTCGATGCCCATGCGGATGGACTTGTTTTTGATGATGGCCATGCGGGTCTCGTAGTCTGGGGGCTGAATATCGGCCAGCAGGCCCCATTCGAACCGGGTCTTCAGACGGTCATCCAGCCGCAGCATCTCTTTGGGCGGCCGGTCGGAGGTGAAAACGATCTGGCGCTTGGCCTCATACAGCGTGTTGAAGGTATGGAACATCTCCTCCTGGGTGGAAGCCCGTCCGGCCACGAATTGCACGTCATCCATGAGGAAGATGTCGGCGGAGCGGTACTTGTCCCGGAACTCCTGGTTGCGTCCCTCCCGAATGGCCTGGATCAGCTCGTTGGTGAAGGTATCCCCTTTCACGTAGACCACCGACAGGCCGGGTTTGTTCTGATGGATAGAGTTGGCGATGGCGTAGAGCAGGTGGGTCTTGCCCAGACCGGACTCCCCGTAGATGTAGAGGGGGTTATAGCTGTGCCCTGGATTATCGGCCACCGCCCGGGCGGCGGCATGGGCAAATTTGTTGGAGGAGCCCACCACGAAGCGCTCAAAGGTGTACTCCTCCGTTCCAGGGATCAAATCGTTTTTTTTCGGCTGCTGGTATCGGTCAAGCTCCCCCTCGGTGAGCACAGTCACCTGAAATTCGGCGGAGAACAGCTCCCGCAGGGCATTCTGGATGGCGGGAAGATACCGGCTGGCGATGATATCCCGTTTGAAGGGGGTGGGGGAGTAGAGGACGAAGCGGTCCCCCTCCAGTTCCACCGCAGTGGTGTCGTCAAACCAGGTGTTGATGGTGGTGGTGGTCATCTCGTTCTGCATCAGGGCCAGTACTTTGGCCCAGATATCAGCGGCTGGGTTCATGGAACTCCTCCATTCCTGTGGATTGAGATCCGGCGCCGGAAAACAGGGCCGGGAGAGGGCGGGCCCGCCGGAGAGCGGCCCCCTGGGAAGGAGCCGGCGGCATTAAAAAACAGCGGATCGCATTACACTTTATTATATCAAAAAAGGGACCAAATCGCAAGGTTTTGGCCCATATTTTATTTATAAGAGTATCTGTGAGTTGTGGATATGGGAAAGAAAATACACAAGATATTGTGAATAAACGGGAGTTGAAAAAAATAAGGAGGATTTTGCGCAAAAATTCATTGACACAGCTGGATTTCTTAGTCTATAATAAGTGACGCTGTCCTGTGAGAGCGGGTCTTTCTGCCCTTTTTTGCGGGACTGTTTGTGTACAGACCGCAGCCGAAAGGCTGTTGCTGGACCGGAACGCCGGTCTGAATGCGCCGTCCAATGGACGGTGTCTGAACTTGAACGAGGAGGTGTCCCCCATGCTTCGTACCTATCAGCCTAAGAAGCGCCAGCGCTCTAAGGAGCACGGCTTCCGCAAGCGTATGGCCACCGCGAATGGCCGCAAGGTCCTGGCCCGCCGCCGTGCCAGGGGCCGTGCTCGTCTGACCCACTGATGTGGGGAAAGGGGAGGCATTCCGCCTCTCCGGACGAGGATCGAGATCTCCTATGAGATACGGCAGCGAGGACACAATCGACCGATATGCAGCTTGAGGGGCGTGGGAGAAATTCCCCCGCCCCTGCGGTGCATATGGGAAAAAGCGGGGCATCGATGCCCTATTGGACCGGGTCGGTGCCCGGGTGGAGGGATGACCGTGAAGCATACCGTGGCATTGAAACAGAATCACGAGTTCCGCCGCCTGTACAGCAAGGGCCGCAGTGCGGTCAGCCCCTATTTTGTCCTCTACTGCCGGCCCAACCGCCGGTCATACAGCCGCCTGGGCATCACCACCGGCGTCAAACTGGGCAACGCAGTCAAGCGCAACCGGGCACGCCGCCGAATCCGGGAGCTCTACCGGGTGGAGGAGCAGGCTCTGCTTCCCGGCTATGACATTGTAGTGGTGGCCCGCACCCGGGTGATCTATGGCAAATACGCCGACCTTCAGCGCAGCTTTCGGAGATTGACAGAAAAGCTGGAGCTGCGCCAGGGCCGGGAGGCGGGTGAAGCGCTGTGAAGCGTATCCTCATCGGACTGATCCGATTTTATCAGAAGGCCATATCCCCCATGCGGCCGCCCTGCTGCCGCTTTATCCCCACCTGCTCGGCCTATGCCGTGGAGGCGGTGGAGAAGTACGGCGCGTGGAAGGGCGGCTGGCTGGCCCTGCGCCGGGTCCTTCGGTGCAATCCCTTCCATCGGCAGAAGTCCATCCAATACGACCCTGTCCCGTGAGAGGGGCTCCCACGAAAGAATTTGAGACGGAGGCACATCATCAATGGGCGTTATGTACTACATCCTGTCCCCTTTCAGCTGGCTGCTGAACTTTTTTTACAGCTTTACCGACAGCTACGGTATTTCCCTGATCCTTTTTGCACTGGTCATCAAGATCATCCTCTTCCCCCTGACCATCAAGGGCAAAAAGGGTATGATCCAGATGAACCTGCTCTCCGGCAAGATGCAGCAGCTGCAGAAGCAGTACGGCAAGGACCGGGAGCGCTACAATATGGAGGTCCAGCGCCTCTATGAGCGGGAGAAGGTCAACCCCATGAGCGGGTGTCTGTGGTCCTTCCTTCCCATTCTGATCCTGCTGCCCCTGTATGCCATCATCCGCCAGCCTCTGCTCTACCTGATGGGGCTGGACAGCAATCAGATCGCCCAAGTGGCCGCCTCCGTGGACTGGCAGACGCTGGCCGTGAACCACGGCTGGGTTACTGCCGATGCCATGGCCAAGCTGGTGGAGCAGTTCAACGCGGGGGAGATCGCCACCGTGTTCCAGAATGTGGGCTATAACCAGCTGTATCTGGCCTCTCTGGTCAATGAGAACACCCTGCCCACCATCACCGCCGCCCTGGGAGAGGGCACCCGGGTATTTGTGATGAACTTTGATTTTCTGGGACTGGATCTGGCTATGCTGCCCACCTGGAAGATCTGGGAGCACCTGAACTGGCAGTACATCGGCGCCTTCCTGCTCATCGTGATATCCGCTTTCTCCAGCATCTTCATGTCCAAAATCTCCATGAAGACCAACCAGATGAACAACCAGAGCGGCAACGAGCAGGTGGAAAAGACCAATCGGATCATGATGTGGACCATGCCTTTGATGTCCCTGTGGATCGGCTTTATGATGCCGGTGGCCATGTGTGTCTACTGGATCGCCAACAGCCTGTTCTCCGTCATCCAGGAGCTCATTGCAGGAAAGATACTGAAAAAGGACTATGAGGCCGCCCGAGCCGCCGCCGCCGAGCGGGAGCGCCAGGAGAAAGAAGAGGAGAAGCGCCGCAAGGAGGAGGCCCGCCTGGAGCGTCAGCGCCGCCTGGAAGAGGAGAAGAAAAACCGTGGCAAAAAGAAGCCCGGCCAGAAGAAGAGCGACTCCGATCAGCCTGGCATCCGAAAGAGCGACAGCCGGGTGGGGATGCGGACCTATGCCCGGGGCCGTGCCTATGATCCCAACCGCTTCGGCGGCGTGACTCCCTACCACGACCCCAACGCCCCGGAGATCCCGGAGGATGCGGTGGAACAGGCGCGCAGGGAGAAGGGAGAAGAGGCGGAAAACGCCCTGGCCGGAGAGGAGCTGGCCTCCGCCCTTCCAGAGACCAGCCCGATTGAGGAAGAGAAGGAGACCGCCGCCCTGGAGTCCGTCAGTGAGGCTATAGACGGCTCTGAAGAGGAACTGTCCGGGGAAGAAGCGGAAGAGGCTGAGCAGGATGAGTCCGGGGAGGAGCCCGACGAGGACAAGTCCAAGGATCAGGCCGAATAAGGAGGGTTCTGACAATGTTGAAATGGATTGAGACCACCGGCCGTTCGGAGGAGGACGCCATTGCTGCGGCCCTGTTTCAGCTGGGCATGGACCGGGATGACGTCTCGGTGGAAGTGATCGAGCGGGCCAAATCCGGCTTTTTGGGATTTGGCGGAAACCCCGCCAAGGTCCGGGTGAGCTATGAGGTCCCGGACGAGGAGCAGACCGCCCCCGCGGCCGCGGAGGAGACGGTTCAGGAGGCCGCCGCCCCCGCAGCGGAGGAGCAGGAGCCGGCTCCCGCACCCCAGAGGGAGGATGCCAACCGTCTCCTGCCCGGGGATGAGGTGCTGATCGCCGCTGAGGAGCCCGCCCCTGTTCAAGGGGATGACGGGAAGGCGGAGCAGATCCGGACTTTCCTCACTGGGCTGATGGAACACCTCCATGTGCAGGCCGTCCCTGAGATCACTCTGATCCCTGAGGGAAGCTATAAGGTGGTCCTTCAGGGCCAGGGCCTGGGGGCTATCATTGGCCGCCGGGGCGAGACTCTGGATGCCATTCAGCAGCTGACCAATTACTCTGTGAACCACGGCCAGTCTAAGCGGGTGCGCATCCATGTGGATGCCGAGGGCTATCGGGCCAAGCGGGAGGAGTCTCTCCAGCGGCTGGCGGTAAAGGTGGCTGGCAAGGTGGTCAAATACCGGAAGAATGTGACCCTGGAGCCCATGAACGCCTACGAGCGCCATGTGATCCACACCGCACTCCAGGATCACCCCAACGTGACCACCTACTCCACCGGGACCGAGCCCAACCGCCGCACGGTCGTGGCCTATGCCCCCGGACAGAAAAAGTAGAGACTCACAGGCGCGGCGGGATTTCATTCCCGCCGCGCCTTCTTACACCGGAAAGGAGACCAGTCATGCCCACACCGCTCTATGATGCCCTGAGAGGATACGCTGCAAAAGCTCCCCTCCGCTTCCATATGCCCGGCCACAAGGGAGCCTTTCTTCCCTGCCCCGAGCTGGCCCCCCTGGCGCGGCTGGATGTGACAGAGATCCCGCCTACAGGGAATCTGTATGAGGATCTCTCTCCTATCCGGGAGGCCCAGGCCCTGTGGGCCCGCCGCATGGGAGCGGAGTACTGCCAGTTTCTCACCGGCGGCTCCACCATGGGTATCCATACCGCTCTGACCCTGTGCTGTCCCCCGGGGAGCCGGGTGCTGGTGGACCGGAGCTGCCACCGCTCCACCTTCCACGCCCTGGCTCTTCTGGATCTGGACCCGATATTTCTTCCACGCCCCTGGCTGGCGGAAGAGGGGGTGGCCGGCCCGTTTTCCCCCCTGGATGTGAAAAAAATGCTGGATCAAGATCCAACTATCAAAACTGTTTGTATTACATCACCAACTTATTGCGGATTGTTGTCGGATATTCCCGCCATTGCGGGAGTAGTCCACGCCCACGGTGGAAAACTGGTGGTGGACGGTGCCCACGGAGCCCATCTGAAATTTTTGGGGATGGATGCCTACCGGGGAGCGGACGCGGTGGTGGTGAGCGCCCACAAGACCCTGCCCGCCATGGGGCAGGCGGCCCTGCTGTTCACCAACGGCATCGACCCGGAACAGGTGCGGCGAACTGCCGCCATCTACGGCACCTCCAGCCCCTCCTACCCCATCCTGGCCTCCCTGGACACGGCTCGTGAGTGGCTGGAGGGACCGGGTGCCGGAGAGTATGGGCGGGTGGCCCGGCGGACCGCCGCCCTGCGGTGCCGGTTCCCATCCCTGTGCCCTCCCCTGCCCCTGGACCCCACCCGCTTTACTCTGAAGGTGAAGAACGGGCCGGCCTTCACCGGGCAGCTGGAGAGCCGATGCAATATCTGGCCGGAGATGGAGGACGGGGGCCATGTGGTCTTTATCCTCACCGCCTGCGACGGGGAAGAGGCTCTGGACCGCCTGGAGTCCGTCCTGGAAGGGATGGAGGAGCAGATGGGGGACAGTGCGCCCCTGCCGCCCCCTCCCCTGCCGGAGCGGGTGCTCTCCCCCCGGCAGGCCCAGTTCGCCCCAGCGGAGGTCCTTCCTCTGGAGCGGACAGAGGGGCGGGTATGCACCTGCCAGCTGGCCCCCTATCCCCCAGGTGTGCCGGTGGTGGCCCCCGGGGAACGAATTGGGAAAAAAGAGCTGGCCTATTTCAGACAAATAGGCTATAATAATCGGGAAGTAACCGTCGCGGCCATGCCATGAAAAGGGGGCGGCGGCGCAAGTGAGGAAGCGACCATGGAATTGACAGCCCTGGCGGGCAATGCCCAGATCAAGGCCCAGCTGGCCCACCGGGAGGGGGACCTGGCCCACACCTATATCGTCGCCGGCCCGGCGGGCAGCGGCCGGCATACCCTGGCCGCCCAGATGGCGGCGGCCCTGGTGTGCTCCGCCCAGCCTCAGCTCCGGCCCTGCGGCCGTTGTTCCCATTGCAGAAAGGCCGCCGGGGGCATCCATCCCGACATCACCGTGATCGCTGGCAGCGGCGGAAAACCCATTACCGTGGATCAGGTCCGTGCCCTGCGCACCGACGCCTATGTCCGTCCAAACGAGGCGGAGCGGAAGGTGTACCTGCTGGAGCGGGCAGACCGGATGAACGCCAGCGCCCAGAACGCCATGCTCAAGCTGCTGGAGGACGGCCCCGCCTATGCGGTCTTTTTCCTTCTGGCGGAGAACGGCTCCGCCCTGCTGCCCACGGTGCGCTCCCGATGTGAGACCCTGGAGCTGGCCCCCGTCTCCCCGGCTCAGGCGGAGGAGTGGCTGGCCAAGGCATTTCCCGGGAGAACGGCGGAGGAAATCCGCCGGGCCGCTCTGGAGTGCCAGGGCATCCTGGGCCGGGCCGCGGCGCTGCTGGAGGGCGGTCAGGAGGAGGACGGACTGGAGGAGACCGCCCGCTCCCTGTCCGCCGCTCTGGAGGGGGAAGATGAGCTGGCCCTCTTCGAGGCCACCCAGGCCCTGGACAAACTGAGCCGGGAGGAGCTTACCGCTGTACTGGACCGGACATTGATCCAGATCGGGGCCCGCCTGCCCGGCTCCCAGCGGCCCCGCCGTCTGCTGGCGGCCGCCGAGCTGCTGCGCCGCCTGCGGGACGGGGCGGACCTGAACGCCAACCCGGGCCAGGTGGCCGGATGGCTGTGCGCAGGGATGTTTCTGCGCCCGTGACTCCCTCGCGCCGGGGTGCCGTTCCCACCCCGTGCGATCCCCAATATAGCAACAGGAGGACCTTATGGTAGAGATCATCGGCGTCCGCTTCAAAAGCGGCGGAAAGCAATATTATTTTGACCCCGCCGGGCTGGAGGTGCAGCCTGGACAGGGAGTGATCGTGGAGACCTCCCGGGGCCTGGAATACGGAGAGTGTGCTCAGGGGAACACCCAGGTGGAGGAGGAGACTGTGGTCCAGCCCCTGCGCCCACTGGTACGCATCGCCACGGAGGAAGACGAGAAGACGGTGGAAAAAAACCGGGAGAAGGAGGCAAAGGCCTTCCAGATCTGTCAGGAGAAGATCGCCGCCCACGGCCTGGAGATGAAGCTGGTGGAGGCGGAGTACAGCTTTGAGGGAAACAAGGTGCTCTTCTTCTTCACGGCGGAAGGCCGGGTGGACTTCCGGGCCCTGGTGAAGGACCTGGCCAGCACCATCCATGCCCGCATCGAGCTGCGGCAGATCGGTGTGCGGGACGAGGCCAAGATGCTGGGCGGCCTGGGCATCTGCGGCCGGCCCTTCTGCTGTGCCCAGTTCCTGGACGAGTTCCAACCGGTATCCATTAAGATGGCAAAGACCCAGAACCTCTCCCTCAATCCCACCAAGATCTCCGGCACCTGCGGGCGGCTGATGTGCTGCCTGAAGTATGAACAGGAGGCCTATGAGGACCTGGTAAAGCATACCCCTAAGCAGGAGTCCTTTGTGGAGACGCCGGACGGGGCGGGGACAGTTTCCTCGGTGAACCTGCTGCGCCAGCAGGTCCAGGTCCGGCTGGACTCCGCGCCCGATACCCCCAAGTGCTACCACAACTGCGAGATCTGCGTAGTGCGCAATGGAAAGGGCAAGCGCCCCGAGGGCTATGTGGAGCCGCCGCTGGAGGAGCTGGCCAAGCTGCGCCGGGCGCCTGAACCGGAGGCCGCCCCAGAGCCCACTTCCTCCAACCCACTGGCCGCCGCCCTGGAGGCGGTGTTCAACGGGGAGCGTCCCCCGGAGCCGGAGGGAGAGCGTCCCAGAGGCGAGGGCGAGGGGCGCCGCCGCCGCCGCAGAGGCGGCCGGAGCGAGGGTGCGTCCGGCGGGGAGAGCCGTTCCCAGGGTGAGGGCCAGCAGCGCTCCAGAAGAGAGTGGGAGCGCCGGCTGGAGAAGCCGAGGGACAAGGAGCCCGGGACAGCGGAGGCGGAGGGCGTCCAGGAGGGCGGAGAGCGGAAGCCCAGCCGCCGCCGGCGCCGCCGGCCCAGAGGGAACCGGCCCGCTCCGGGACCAGAGGGGAATGGCTGAAAGAGAAAAAAAGCCCCGGACATCATAGGAGAGAGGATGTCCGGGGCTGACCCATCTTGGATCGATAAAGTGAGGTGTCCCGGATGCTGGGAGAATTTTTAAATGCGGTCTCCGCCGTGGTGGTCCTGCTGATGCTTATGGCGGTGGGCTATTTTATGGGGACCAAGGGCTGGATGAAAGCGGAGGAGAAAAAGTTCCTGAGCAAGTACATCATCAACATCGCGGTCCCCTGCAACTGCATCAACGGCCTGCTGAACAATCTGGACCAGAGCATGCTGGCCCAGGCGGGGCTGATGCTGGTATCCGCCATCATTGGAGTGGTCATCACCATCCTGCTGGGCATGGGGCTGGCCACCCTGCTGCGCCTGCCCAAAAACCGGTGGGGCGTCTTTGCCGCCATGGTGGGGGTGTCCAACACCCTGTTCGTCGGGCTGCCCCTGTCAACCCAGCTGTTCGGGGACGTGTGCGTCCCCTACGTCATGATCTACTATCTGGCCAACACCATCTTCACCCAGTCGGTAATTCTGATGCTGGTGGAGCGGTCGGGCACCGCCTCCCACAGCCGGGGAATCAAGGGCTTTTTGAAGGATGTGTTCACCAAACCCCCCATCCTCACTGTGATCGCCTCGGTGCTGATGCTGATAGTGGGCTTCCGTCCTCCCGAGGTGTTCATGAGCTTTGCCAAGTACATCAGCGGCTCCGTCTCCCCCCTGGCGCTGATCTACTGCGGCTTCATCATCTATGAACTGGGGCTGAGCAACCTGCGGCCCAGCCAGCTGCGGCAGATGAAGGGCCTGCCAACCATGCTGGCGGCCCGGCTGGTGATCTCACCGCTGATCTGTGCAGGCATGTGCCGCCTGTTCGGCATTACCGGCCTGGCCTATCAGGTCTTTGTAGTGGAGAGCGCCCTGCCGGTGGTCAGTCAGGTGACCGTAATGGCGGGGGACTTCGGGGCGGACGACAAGTATGCCGCCACCGGTGCCACCCTGTCCACCCTGGCCTGCTTTATCACCATCCCTGTGCTGATGGTGCTGATGGGGTGAGTGGATGGGATGGACACTTTTGACCGTGGCCGCCGCGGCGGGGGGCGGCCTGCTGCTGATGAGGCTGCGGGTCCCCGGCGGGATGCTGGTAGGTGCCATCCTGGGCGCGGTACTGGTGAACCTGACTACAGGACAGGCGTACATCTGGCCTCAGACCCGGGTGGTGGCCCAAGTGCTGACCGGGGCCTACATCGGCTGTCTGGTGACTACGAAGGACCTGAGACATCTGCCCCGGGTCATTCGGCCCTATCTGGCGGTGATGTCCACCTTTCTCGCCCTGAATCTGGCGGTGGGATTTTTCATCTGGCGGGTAACAGACCTGGATCTGCTCACTTCCCTGTTTTGTGCCGCTCCCGGCGGTATGACGGACACCCCGCTCATCGCCCTGGACATGGGGGCGGACGCCTCCATGGTGGCGGTGATGCAGTTCGTGCGGATGGTATTCGGCATGGCCTGTCTGCCCTCCATCATTGTCCTGGCCGACCGGAAGATAGAGGGGGACCAGATGGTGCCGGAGGAGGGTCAGGGAACGCACTCCCTGGAAAGAAAAAAGGCGCATGTCAGCCTGCGGAAGTTTCTTCCTACCTTCGCTGTGGCGCTGGCAGCGGGCATCCTGGGCAAGCTGTCCGGTGTGCCGGCGGGTACCCTCAGTGCCTCTCTGATCGCAGTGATCGTGCTGAAATTTGCGGGCAGCGCGCCCCCAATGCCCATGTGGGTGCGGCGGCTGGCCCAGGTGGTGTCGGGCTGCTGCATCGGTGCCGGAATCACCCGGGATCAGATCTTCCAGCTGCGCCAGCTGATCCTGCCCGCCCTGGTGCTGATCGCCGGGTATATCCTGGTCTGTGTGGGGATGGGCCGGGCGATCTCCAGGGCGTTTCGGATGGACTTGAAGGAGTCCATGCTCTCCCTCTCCCCCGCAGGAGCCACGGAGATGGCCCTCATTGCCGCCGACCTGGGGGTCCACAGCACCAATCTGGTGGTGCTCCAGATCTGCCGCCTGCTTGGAGTGACGGTCATCTTTCCCCAGATCTTCGCCCTGCTCTCCAATTTGATAGGATAAAATATGCTGTGCCCGCCTCCTATGGAGGCGGGCACAGTTTTTCCGCGGAGCAAAAGGACAGGCCCGTCATAAATCTCCCCATCTGGGCATAGGATGCTTCAGGCTTGCTTACAAAAGGAGTGATCGCATGGGCGGTAAGAGGAGGGAGAGCGGACTGCGCGCTCTGCGCCGGGGAGCGGCCCTGGGGCTGGCGCTGACGGCACTGTGGATCTTTGGATTGACGGCAGATCTGTCCGGGGCCTGGGACGCCCTGGGGCGGCTGGGACAGACCCCCTCCTTCGTTCTGGGCGCGCTGAGTCAGGAACTGGAGGGGGCCCCAGCGGGGGACGGGCTCTCTCCCGACCTGGACCGATGGGGCCGGCTGCTGCTGGCCCAGTCCGCCCTGCTCTCCGGCGGCCGCCCGGCGGTGGACGCCTTTCTGGCAGAGCAGGCGCAGGCGGAGGAGCCGCCCGCCGAGCCCATCGACCAGGAGGAGAACGACCAGGAGGAGCCGGAGCTCTCCCCGGTCCAGCACGGCGAGGTGGTGGAGTACACCAATCTGGGGAAGGACGACGGCAGCTACCTCACCACCGACCAGATCTATGTGAAGAACAGCACCCAGGGCCAGGAGGTGGACGTGGCTGCCCTGGCCAGCCAGCCGGTGGACCTGAAACTGGGGGCGGGGCCCCAGATCCTGATCGTCCACACCCACGGCAGCGAGGCCTATACTCAGGACGAACAGGACGTCTATGTGGAGAGCGACCCCTACCGCACCACCGACTGCACCAAAAACGTGGTCCGGGTGGGAGAAGAGATGGCCCAGGTGTTCCGAAGCCAGGGCTTTGAGGTGGTCCACGACACCACCCTGTACGACTACCCCGCCTATAACGGGGCCTATGAGCGCTCCTGCGCAGGGGTGGAGAAGTGGCTGGAGCAGTATCCCACGATCAAACTTGTTTTGGATGTCCACCGGGACGCCCTGGTGTCGGCGGACGGGGCGGCCTATAAGCTGGTGAGCGAGGTGGAGGGGCAGAAGGTAGCCCAGGTGATGCTGGTGGTGGGCAGCAACGACTCCGGGATGGAGCACCCCAACTGGCGGGAAAATCTGGCCCTGGCCGTCAAGCTCCAGCTGGAGCTCACCCGGGACTGGGGACAGCTAGCCCGGCCCATCACCCTCCGCTCCAGCCGCTACAACCAGCACCTCTCCCCAGGTTCCCTTCTGGTAGAGGTGGGGGGACATGGAAATACGCTCCAGGAGGCCATCGCCGGGGCACGCCTCTTCGCCCAGAGCATAGGGCAGGTGCTCAAAACCATGGAGGAGCCGTAAAAAGGGCTGAGGGCCCCCGCTTAATGGCGGGGGCCCTCAGCATGTCAAAAAAGTTACAGTCTGCCGCGCGCAGGGTTTGTCCGCCGCAGGCGGGCAAACCCCCCACTT
>NZ_JANGBZ010000047.1:0-23508 GCF_024462915.1 Clostridium sp. DFI.5.61 | reverse complement strand
CTCCACGGTCTGGGTCTCCGCAATGCTGTTCTGGGAGCGGGCCAGATACTCCGCCGTCGCGCCCGGTCCAGGGCTGAAGTAAGATTCAGGGATACACCAGAGCCACTGCGGGGCCCTCCGCCCCGCTCTCCCACAGGGCGGCGGCCTGGGCGGTCAGGGCGTCCAGCAGGGAGTGGTCCCCCTCCGCTTCTAGGGCGGTCCAGCGAAAGCCGTCCGTCTCCTGCCAGTCCCGGTCCTCCAGTTCCTCTGGAATGGTGGAGAACAGGAGCAGCCGGCCGGGACTCTGGCCCAGCTGTCCGGCCAGGTCTTCGGACAGGGCGGGGGCAAGGGCGGAGAAGTCCTCCGGTGCGCCCGCTCCCTGTTCCTGCAGGGAGAAGGGAGCGATGGAGGCGGGGGACTCCGCCTCCATCGGGGCGGTGTCCTCGGCTTCCGGACGGCCCGCATTGCTGGAGCGGACCTCGGCAGAGGGGGAGGACTCCCCGCCGGCAGCATAGGCACCGGCAGCGGGAGTGGAGGAAGCGGCCTGGGACTCCGAGGCGCTGGCAGGGGCGGCGCCGGTGCTGTTCCCGCCGCCGGAGGAGAGACCCGCCATTTGGGGAAGCAGGCCGATGCACAGGGCGGCGCAGGCCGCCATGCCCAGTGCTCCCCGGAAGGCAGGGCGTTTCCAGAGCGGGACGACCTTGGCAGGGGCGCTGTCGGCGCGTACCCGCTCCATCACGCCGGAGACGAGCTGGGGCGGGGGATCGCACTCACCCAGCTGGACGAGGGCCCCCTCCAGCTCCTCCAGCTCCCGGGCGGCGGCCCGGCAGGCAGGGCATTGTTCCAGGTGGGCGTCCAGCTCCCGCTGCTCTTCCGGGGACAGGGGGCCGTCAAGACGCAGGCCGATCAGGTCCAGCGCACGTTCACAGCCTGACATGCCGGGTCACTCCTTTCTGTGTCGTTCTATCTCCATAGACGCCGGAGAGTCAAAAAAGTTCCCATCCTCCAGCAAAATTTTTCGCAGGGAGAGACGAGCCCGGGCGATACGGGATTTCACAGTCCCCAGATCCAGGTCCAGGACCTGGGCGATCTCCTGGTAGGAGAGTCCGGACAACTCCCGCATGATCAGCACCTGGCGGTGGTGATCCGGGAGGGAGGCCAGCCCCCGCTCCAGGGCCCGGCGGCGCTCTGAGCGCTCCACCGCCTCCTGGGGCTGGAGCTGCTGGTCCGCCACCTGGACGGGCCCGTTTTCCTCGTCGTCCAGGGAGAGGGCGGGCCCCATGGACTGGGTCCGCCTCTTCTGAGCCCGCAGATGGTCCAGGCACAGGTTGGTGGCCAGGCGGTAGAGCCAGGTGGCAAAGCTGCTCTCCCCCTGAAAGGTGGGGAGGGCTTTCCACGCCTGGAAAAAGGCATCCTGGGCCAGATCTAGGGCGTCCTCACGGCTGCCCGTCATTCGCAGCGCAAGGGTATAGATCCGTTTTTCGTTGTCCCGGACCAGCTGTTCGAAGGCGTCCTGGTCCCCGTCCCGGGCGCGGGCCGCCAGCTCCTGGTCAGTCATACCTTCACCCCTTCCAAATCCAAACCCTCCGGCCCCGCGGCCGGGGTCAGCACAGGTCCCGCTTGATCCCCTTTGTCACCCGGTACACGTCCTCCAGGGTAGTGATCTTCACGATCTGCTCCTTATAATATCCCGCGTGGGGGACCCCCTTCAGATACCATGCGTAGTGGCGCCGGGCCTCCAGACAGGCGATCTTCTCCCCCTTGTTGGCGGCGGAGAGCTGGAACTGGCGCACCGCCGTGTCGCAACGCTCCGCCAGCGGCGGCATGGGAGGGATCTCGCGGCCCTCCAGAGCTGCCCGGCACTGGGCGAACAGCCAGGGGTTGCCGAATACCCCCCGGCCGATCATGGCCATGTCCGCCCCAGTGTAGGCCAGGATACGGGGGGCGTCCTCCGGCTTGAACACGTCGCCGTTGGCGATCACAGGGATCTTCACCGCCTCCTTCACGGCGCGGATGTGGTCCCAGTCCGCCCGGCCGGCGTACATCTGGGCCCGGGTCCGCCCGTGGACGGCCACGGCGGCCACGCCGGCCTCCTCCATGGCCCGGGCAAACTCCACGCAGTTGATGGAGCCCTTGTCCCAACCCAGCCGGAACTTCACCGTCACCGGACAGCCGGCCCCCCGGATGACCGCCTCAGCCACCCGAACCGCCTTGTCCGGGTTACGCATCAGGCCGGAGCCGTCCCCGCTGTTGGCCACCTTGGGCACCGGGCAGCCCATGTTGATGTCGATGAAGTCGGCGCCGGAGACCTGGCGGGCGATGGCGGCCGCCTCCTCCATGCAGACCGGGTCGCTGCCGAAGATCTGGGCGGCGGCGGGATGCTCGCCATCCCCCAGCTGGAGCAGGGGGATGGACTTCTTATCCTGATAACACAAGGCCTTGGCGCTGACCATCTCTGTACAGGTCAGGGCGGCGCCCTGCTCCCGGCAGATGGTGCGGAAGGCCATATCAGTGACCCCGGCCATAGGGCCCAGGGCCAGAGGCGCTTCGATGGGGATGCCTCCAATGGACAGCATATGGGCAAGGACAGCGGGGCGGGGCCCGAGCAGGCCGCCGTTTCACGCGCCGCGTCCTCTGTCTTCCTTTCCTGAGTCAGATTTATTTATTGTATCATACCCCCACCCGGTTGACAAGGCCGCCCTGTCCGCTTTACAATGAAAAAAGATCACCTGCGGAAGCAGGGGGAACTGGGAGAAATAAGATGGAATTTGATGTACTTTGGGCGGCCCTCTATGGCGTATCTGCCTATGCGGAGCTGCTGAAGACGCCGGTGATGGAGCAGAGCCGGGCCCTGGTGGGCAGTCTGGCCCAGGGGCGTGGAACGGAGGCCCTGGAGGCCTATACGCAGCTCTTCCACCTGCTGCGGCGGGAGGGATACCAGGGACTGGGTGACTGGCTCTGGGACGGCCTGCGCTATGTGGAGAGCCCCTATGGAACGCTGGCGGAGCGAGGGGACAGCGACCCCGCCCTGGAGAACGCAGCCCGGCGGGAGGTGGAGACCTTCCTCCTTCTGGCCCGGATGGACTGCGACCGGTATGTGGGGGAGCTGTCCAATCTGCTGCCCCCGGTGTACGCTCCGGTGCTGGCTGGGCTGCCCCGGTGGCGGGCGTCTGCCCCTTTTGACTTTGACGGCCTTACGGCGTTTTACCAGGAGAATGGCTGCGGCCTGTTCGCCCGCTACCGGGCCTTTGTCTGGGACAGCGGGGAGCTGATCCCGGTGGCCGACCCGGACTGCCCCCGGCCGGAGGAGCTGATGGGCTACGAGCTGCAGCGGGGACAGGTGGTGGCCAACACCCAGGCCATGCTGGAGGGGCACCTGGTGAACAACGTGCTCCTCTTTGGCGACGGCGGTACTGGCAAGTCAGCCACTGTAAAGTCTATGCTGTTCCGCCCCGGCTTCGGGGATCTGCGGCTGATCGAGGTGCAGAAGGAGGGGCTGGCCCAGATGCCCCGGCTGATCCGCTCCCTGGCGGGACGGCGGCAGAAGTTCATCCTCTTCATCGACGACCTGGCTTTCGACCAGGATGACAATACCTATTCCATCATGAAGACTATCCTGGAGGGCGGGCTGGAGCGCCGCCCGGCCAATGTGGCCATCTACGCCACCTCTAACCGCCGCCACCTGGTCCGTCAGTCTTTCAGCGACCGGGCAGGGGACGAGGTGGACGCCTTTGAGACGATCTCGGAGAAGACTGCCCTGGCGGAGCGGTTTGGACTGCGTATCCCCTACCTCACCATGAGCAAGGCGGATTATCTGGCCCTAGTGGACCATCTGGCCGCCCGGGCCGGGGTGGCCATGTCCGCTGAGCTGCTCCACGCCCAGGCCATGACCTGGGAGATCCGCCACGCGGGGCGCACCCCGCGCACCGCCCAGCAGTTCATCGCCAGCCTGTCCCTCCAGGAGAAGCAGTAACACCGGGAACGGAAAGAGAGCTCCCCCGGGCGCGCCTTAGGGCGTGTCCGGGGGAGCTCTTTGCACGGGCAGGTGGGCCGGAACTTTCGACAGAGGGGAAGGACCGGGAGAATAGGGACTTGCGTGGGGGGAATAGAGTAGGGCGGAGGTGTTGGCATATGTTGTCGCCATGGATCTATCTAATGATGAACGGTCTGTTTTTTACTCTGCGGCTCTCGGGTGGGAGCGGGTCCTTCCCACGGCCGCTGAAGGCCGCGGAGGAGCGGGAATACCTGGAGCGGGCCGCCCAGGGGGACCTGGAGGCCCGCAACCTGCTGGTGGAGCATAACCTGCGGCTGGTGGCCCATATCGTGAAAAAGTACTATGCCCAGACTGGAGACCAGGACGATCTGATCTCCATCGGGACTATCGGGCTGATCAAGGGGATTTCTACCTTCAAAAGTGATAAAAACGTCCGTCTGGCTACCTACGCCAGCCGCTGCATCGAAAACGAGATCCTGATGCACTTCCGGGCGCAGAAAAAGCTGGCAGGGGAGGTGTCACTGGCGGACAGCCTGGATGGCGATGACGACGGCAGCTCCCTGTCGCTGATGGATGTGATCGCCGTGGACGACAACATGCTGGAGGAGCTGGACACCCGGGACGCCTGCCGCAAGGTACGGCACTGCGTGGCCACCTGCCTGACCGATCGGGAGCGGTCCATCATCACCTTGCGCTACGGCCTGGATGACCGCCCTCCCAGAACACAGCGGGAGATCGCCTCCCGCTGCGGCATCAGCCGGTCCTATGTATAGCGACGCCGCTAATGTAAACGAAGCCCGGAAAGCCTTGTGGAATAAGGCTTTCCGGGCTTCGTATGTAGCTGTGGTAGCATCGCGATTATTGTAAGTGGAAAAATTTTAGGAAGATAAGCGGCCATTCATCAAGAAACTGTATTCATTCTTTCGGCATCTTGAATAATTGCTTTAATTGTATCTAATGTGGGTCGGAATCCATCAAAAGAAAACTTATCAAAACCAGGGTCGTTGTCAATAATATGTTGAACAAAATCGTCTTTTGTAAGTGCATAATTCGACTCGTCATTAGCAGAAATTTTATAAACTTTTTTGTCATTTGAACCATCAAGAATTTCCAAAGGATTAGAACCAATTTTGTGATGGCAAACATACTGCTCATCCGCAGTAATCCTCGTAATCTTGCTAAACTCGCCAGCCAAAAAAATGCGTCGACCGTTTGCATCAACGGTTTTTAATTCTGAATCTGTTAGACAATGTTCAACCGAAATTAAATCTGTTTTACTACGATGTTGGGGAGTACATAAATTGAATTTGTAGACTTGATTATTTCCTCTCAAAAAAGTATCAGAGAATATATATGTTGGATTGTCTCGATCAAACATACATATTTTTATGTTGGTATCATTTCCTTTTTGCAAGTAATCAAATATTTTCGCTAATTCTCCATCTCCTGTATTTTTTGCATGCTCAATATCATAAAACTCAATCCTAGAAGAAATATCTTTATATCCTTGAAGTTTTTGCAATGCCAGTTTTAAGTATTTGACATCGGTTTTTCCTTCTGTAAAAATGATGACTTTATTATTTAGTGATTTGATTCGTTGATATTCTGCCCGTAGTGACTCAACTTGCTGTATAAGGCTCTCTGTTTCTGAACTAAAGACTTCATATGCCATTATAATTTCAGAAAAAGAATTTAAGTCATGAATTAAAGTTCCATCAGGAAGTGAAAGGAAATCTATATTTTCGCCATATTCTTTTTTCAATCCCGCCAAAAGGAAGGGCGAATGTGTACTTAGTATGAACTGAATTTTCGGAAATAATTTCATAAGCTTTGGCAAAGCTCTGTATGCAAAATCAATATGAAGATTGACATCGGCCTCATCAATAAGTACGCACCCCGTAATTTCTGATAATTCTATATTATCATTGCCATGGAATATGTCCCATTCTTTTATAATTGAGGCAGCAATTGCGTATAAATTAGTTTCACCAGCAGACAATTGGGATATATCTGTACAATGTATGCTAGGGCCATTTAGGCCAAGCATTTTATGGTTACGTGCGGGATTTGCAACATCATATTGGCCATCTCCTTTAATTATTGAAAGGATTGCTTTTAGATGACCTTGCAGTTTGGTGTCTTGTCGTACGGGAACAACTCGGCCACGAACCGCAGCAGGAAATTTTTCATCATCTGGAATCTGCAAATTCAATATCTGTGATTGTAAATATACGGTTCTTAGCCAATCCTTTATATTTTCTAAAATATCATTTTTTATTATATTTGTAGTCGAATAACCTACATTATTTGGCGCAGAAATGTTTGTTTTGTTATAGTTATCGGGATTGTACCACATTGGCTTGTAGTATCGGTCAAATGGGAAAAACAACTTGATACTGGACTCAAATTCCGGTAATGCAAAATTCTGTAGATCTGTATTCTTATAAAAACCAGATTCTTTAAATTTTTTGTTATTAATTATTTGAGAATCCTCTATTTCTCTATTGGAGATTGATTCAGCTGGATTTCGGGACATTACATCTACATATTTGATACATTTTAAATGTGTTCCGTATTCAATTTTTACCGAAGAAGTATTTGTGCCTACTTTGATATAACTATGATTTCCAATTTTATAATAGTTGGTACCTACAACTTCTAAAATGCCATTCGGATAGAGTTTGCGTTTTGCTTCGACCATCATATCAATGATTGCCGAAAATAGTAATGTTTTTCCACAGCCGTTTTTCCCAATTAAAACGAGGGGGATAGGCTTCCCTGTTTCATCAAACCTAAATGTATAAGAAAGATCGTCAATTGGACCGTAGTTTTTTATTGAAATATTTCTCAAAACCATGTGAACCCTCCGTCTATCTATTTTAGTACTTTTCTTTAGTTGATATAATTTGATACATATGCCCAATGTCCTTGCTTGTAATATTTAGATAACTTGCTTTCTCCAACTAACCCAGCAAGTATCTGATTTGCTGTTGCTGCCGACACCCCGCACAGTTCCCGCACATCGGCGTTCATGATATAGTTGTAGGGTTTGAGATGTTCCTCAATTTTCTTCCGGCGGAGGGCAGCCTTGACCACCTTTCCATCGATCATTTCATCACTCGCACTGATAACCTGTGTGAGCGATACTTTGATGGATGAGAGCATGAGCTCGATAAATACCGTGGACTTTCCCGTATCGTTGGAGGCGTTGATGGCGTTATGATACTCCTGTTGGCGGTCACAGATGATAGCCTCCACTGGAAGCCATGGCACGCTTCCCGTTCAGCACGGCAGTTACCTGTAGCAGAGAGATGATGAACGAAGGGCTTATATCTCTCATTTCAATTGATTTGGTTTATTATACCATATATTGCTTATTTCATCAATTAAAATGCCTTATCGTGCCTAATAGCGGATGTTCGACATTTGGGGGTGCCATTCATTTGGACTCCCAAGCGATTCGCATCCCCAATTTAATGAAAAGAATTTAGCCGCCTGTACGGGGCGGCTTTTATCATGCCACAATAGTATAATTAAGGAGGTATTCCTATGAAATATGATCCGAGCAAGCAAAGTCTGACCATGGAAACGGCGGAGCGCAAGGTGAACATTTCTTTTTCTGTGACGCCCAAGGAGACCAGCATCTGGCACTATGTTTGCACTGCACTGATCCAGCAACCTGCGGCGCCTGTTCAAATGGAAGCGGCCGATTTAGGATAGAGGCATCAAACAGAAAGGAGCATCGCTATGAACCGGGTTTATTGCCTCTATCGTGTGTCTGACCGAGGACAGGTGGAAAAGAATGATATTCCTATGCAGAGAATTGCCTGCCAGACCTTTGCTTAGGAGTGCGGCTGGGAGATTTTGAGGGAATTTTCTGAAAAGGGTGTCTCCGGCTATAAGCTGACTATGCAGCAGCGGGATGCAGTCATGGAGATCCGTGAGGATGCCATAGCGGGGAAATTTGATATCCTGTAGGTCTACATGTTTGACCGCATCGGACGTCGGGACGATGAGACGCCCTTTGTGGTGGAGTGGTTGGTGCGCAACGGTGTTTCTGTCTGGAGCGTCTGTGAGGGCGAGCAGCGATTCGACAACCATGTAGACAAGCTGACCAACTATATCCGCTATTGGCAGGCGGCCGGAGAAAGCGAGAAAATCTCGGAACGCACCCGTACCCGAATCCGGCAACTGACAGAAGAAGGCTGTTTTACCGGGGGACAGTGCCCCTATGGATACCGTTTGGTGCGGGGAAAACGGTTGAACAAAAAGAAACAGGCGCTGTATGAGCTTCAGATCTGCGAGAAAGAGGCCCGGGTGGTGGGAATCATTTTTGACAAGGCAGCTCGGGAAGGACTGGGCAGTTATCGTATTGCCAAATACCTAAATAGTCAAAATATCACGACCCGCAAAGGAAAGCGGTGGAATCAGGGCTCCATCTCCCATATATTGTCCAACAGATTATATCTGGGCTATCTGCAGAAAGGCGGCACGGAGTCCCCGAGGCTGCCACACCTGCAGATCGTGGAGGATGCGATTTTTTCCCAGGTACAGGAATTGAAAGAAAGCCGGAACCGAAAGGAGAATAATATGAGTACCATTTCTGCCCCCAAACACGGAAAAGCTTTGCTGAGCGGCCTGACCTATTGCGGCCACTGCGGCGCTCGCATGAACAGCACCATCCATCGGAAGGAGTACCGCCGTAAGCGGGATGGTTCCCTCTATCGCCGGGATGTACGGCTTTATCGCTGCAATGCCAGTGTGGAAGGGGAACCAACAGCATGCGATGGCCCACGAACCTACCACGCAGAGCGTATAGAAGCGGCGGTCAAAACTGCAATTTCCGCCTTGCTAGAGCAGCTGGAGGCACTGCCTGCAGAGACCATTTTGGAGTATAAATATCAAATCGTACTTCAGGAGCGGCGGGAGACCTATCAGGCGGCGCAGCAGCATTTATCCGAGAGGGAGTGGGACCGGGAGACCCTGCGTGGGGAGGTAGCTCGGGCGATCCGGGGAGAGAGTTCCTTCGGGGTACCTCTTTTGCAGGAACTTTTACAAGGAACAGAAGCAGAAATTGACAAGACCAGAGAGAGGCTGTATGAGTTGGAGGCCAGGCTCCAAAATGGAGAACAACTGCGCCGGGAGATTGAGATCAAGCAGCGGAAATACTGCGGACTGAACCAGATTTTCTGCAGCGGAACGCTGGAGGAGCAAAAAATGCTGCTGGCTATCGTTGTGAAGCGGATCGAAGTACGGCGGGATTATGAACTGAATATTCAACTGTCACCGGATTTCGAACGGTTCCTGGATGGACTTATTGAAATGCGGTGATTTTTTGCGGCAAATTTTGCTCTGACCCTGTGGGACAATAGAAAAGAGGTGAATTTTATGCAGGGGAAACGTACAGCAGTTTATTGCCGTGTGGACAGGGGCGGAAATTCTGAAATGCGGCGGGACGCGTTGGAGATGCAAAAGCGGAAACTTGAACATTATGCGGCGGAAAAGGGACTCCCAATTTCAGGATATTATGAGGATGACGGTTTTCCCGGACATGACTTGAATCGTCCCGGATTGACACGACTTCTGAAGGATTATCATGCCGGTGTATTTGAGCAAGTCCTGGTAATGAACCGCAGCCGGTTATATCGCGGGAGTCGTTGGAACGAACCCCAATGGCCCTTTCAGGTCTGCTCAGTCAAACAGCTGGAGCATGATCTGGTACGTTAAAACGGTGAGGGATGTCCCCTCACCGTTTTTCGTTCCAATACTCCGCGCACTGCTTTTGCAGAGCGGAAATATAGCGTTTGAAATAGTCTCCAATAAAATCCGGGTAGAAATAGCAAAGCGTGTTCAGAAAATCATCAATATAGTCACTTTGGATATCCTGAATACGGGCGAACGGGTCTAAGAAATAAGGCAGACTATCTGGACAAATCTTCAGGCAGCTTGCCAAATGGGCATCGCACCAAGAGAAATTGAGAACTTGGGACAGATCACTGGAGAGCATCTTCTCTTTCATAACTTGCTGCGGATTCAGACCATTGATGTTTTGGTGAATGCCGGCTGCGTCAAGCTGGAAATTGCTGATAGGAAATGCATCGGTTGTGTCTACACGATAGATTCTATCGTCATCCGCGAGCAGGATCTCAACGCCATCTCCCTCGCCTGTAAGGCTGTACAAGCCATAGAAAGCAAAATAGTGTTTCCAATTTTTGGCCTGCTCCCGTATTTTTTGATAAGTAGGCGCCGGATCGGTCACGTTCAAGTATCGTTCCCCAATAATATACTCCGTTTTGAAATAAGGCCGCGTTTCCCCCGGAGAGAGTTGGAATAAGACCGCGTCCGGCATAGAGTATCCCATCACCTGAGCCAATTTGGTATAGATGAACTCGTTGCAGGCACAGTCCGTATAAGCGTGTTTCACAAGATACCGTTTGTTCCGATCCGCTTTTTGTTTGGCCAGTAAAAGCCGGCCGCTGTCACCCTCTTGATGTGGAATTCGAGAAAACACAAAATCAGCCGTTTGAACCACATCGGGAGAGGTAATAGGCGGCTTGCCCTGATTTTCCTTCTCTTTAGATTCCATGCGCAGCTGCATCATATACTTATTTAATCCCGGATGCATTTCAACACCTCCCAACTCACCTTTATTGTAAGAGGGGAGGAAAACTTTGTCAATCATTGTTGAACCATGTCGTTATCCTGACATGGCTTTCCTGTATGCAGACAAGCAAGTGTGCATGAATTGCCGCATATTCTTTACTATTTCAGAGAGGGGGGATACCCGTGAAAAAGGATGGACGGGTGCCGATTGTCCATTGTTTTTTCACAGAAGAAGGAGAAAAGCTGCCGGAGCTGGTAAGACGGTCCTTAAGGCTTTTTATAGAGAGAAATCTCCGAAATGCGGCGGAAATTTGACGATATGGCCGCGAAATATTATAATATTTATGATGAATGGCCGCTTATCTCAGGAGGTATAGCATGTACTTTGAGATAAGCAATCCCCTGGAATACCATGCGGCCTTATACATCAGATTATCGAAGGAGGATGAAAGCGAGGGACCATCCCAGAGCGTCCAGAACCAGGAATCCCTATTGCGGGAGTTTGTGCAGCAGCATAGGCTGAACGTCTATGATGCCTACGTGGACGATGGCTGGAGCGGCACGAATTTTGACCGCCCCGGTTTCCGGCGGATGACCGCTGACATTGAGGCGAAGAAGGTCAATATGGTCATCACCAAAGACCTCTCTCGTCTGGGGCGTGATTATATCATGACCGGCCACTACATGGAGCGGTACTTCCCCGAACACCGGGTGCGGTACATTTCCCTGCTGGACGGCATCGACACCGGCGTGGACTCTACCGCCAACGACATCACCCCATTTCGTGCCATCATGAACGATATGTACGCCAAGGACATCTCCAAGAAGATCAAGAGCGTCAAGCGGGATAAGCAGCGGAAGGGACAGTTTATCGGCGGAAAGCCAGTGTATGGCTATAAGATGCACCCAACAGAGAAAAACAAGATTGTCATTGATGAGGAAGTGGCCCCTATCGTGCGGCGGATCTTCGCCTTGGCCCTCTCCGGCATGAGCTGCCGGAACATCGCCGCCCTCCTCAACCAGGAGGGGGTGCCCACTCCTGCCACCTATGCCAATCTGCCGGTGGCAAAACCCGGCCCCTACACCGGCCTGTGGAGCAGTGAGCGGATCTCCGATATGCTGCAAAATGAGACCTACATCGGCAATATGGTTCAGGGGCGCAGTGTGAAGATTAGCTATAAATCCAAGAGGTGCCTGAAGCAAGACCCGGCCAACTGGGTGGTGGTGGAGGGCACCCATGAGGCTTTGGTGGATGTGGAGACGTTCCGTAAGGTGCGGATGCTGGTGAACAGCCGGAAGCACACCCGGAGTCGAACCTATGATTTTTTGCTGAAAGGGCTGATCTTCTGCCACGAGTGCGGTTACCCGTTGGCGGTCCTCAACCGGAAAAACGCCAGGGGGGAGGATGTGCTGTACTTTGTCTGCCGCACCTATCAGCGTTTTACCAAAGCGGGTGCCTGCACCTGCCACTCCATCAAGGAGAAAACCGTGACCGATGCGGTGATCGCCAAGGTGCGGGAGGTGTGCCAGACATATCTGAATCCTGATGAACTGCTGCCCGTGGCCCGGGAAGCCGTGGAGAACGCCGGGAAGCAGAGCAGCCTGGGGAAGGAGCTCCAAGCCCTCCAGTCCAAGATCGACAGCCTCACCGCCAACCTGGACCGGATGTACACCGACCGGCTCAGCGGGCTGCTGCCGGAGGCGGACTTCCAGCGCATCTTCAGCCGGATCAAGCTGGAGCGGGAGCAACTGGAGAAAAAGCGGCAGGAACTGGAGCTGCGTCAAAAAAGCCCTGTCCGCAGCGAGGACAGGGCCAGGGAACTGGTACAGCGGTTCGTCGAAACCGCCGGGGAGAGCCGGGAGCTGCTGGTCAGCCTCATCGAGCGGGTGGAACTCACTGAGGACAAGGAAGTCATTATCAAATTCCGCTTCGCCCAATTGGACGAGGCAAGCCAGAATTCGCAAGGAATTGCGCCGTTTGAGACGGCGTGATTTTCCGGAGCCAATCGCTTACATTTGCCGGGGCGCTATGTATCGCGCATTGAGAAGCGGGCGCTGGAGAAGCTGGAACAGGCTATGCGGGAGTAAGGGCGTCGGAATGCAGGGGGAAAATGTTAAAAACGGAATGATGCAAATACTGCATCATTATATTGAAAAGAAGGAAAAATGAGGAAATCCGAAAGAAAAAAGAGAAAAACAGAGAAAAAAACTGCAAAAATGAAGGAAATTATGCAAAATGACCGAAAATAAAAAAAGCGACTTGCAATTATAGGCAAAATGTAATATAATAACTCTGCAAATAGGTCGGCCGCATCCCTCGGGCGGAAGGCCGAGTAAAGCTTGAAATGGAGGAAAGAGAATATGAAGAAAACACTTGCTCTCATCCTGGCGCTGTCTCTGTCCCTGGCGCTGGCCAGCTGCGGCAATCCCAATCAGCCCAGCAATTCCGGTACCACTTCTACTCCTGCCGCTTCTACCGGCACTACTTCCACCACCACACCTCCGGCCGGCGGCTCCGGCGAGACCGTCACCCTGGCGACCGGCGGCACCTCCGGCACCTATTACGCCTACGGCGGCGTGATGCAGACCACCCTCAACCCCCTGCTGACCACCGGCCAGCTGAATGTGACTTCCACCGGTGCCTCTTCCGCCAACATCCTGGAGGTGGCTGACGGCAATGCCCAGATGTCCATCCTGCAGTCCGACGTGCTCTCCTATGCCCACAGCGGCACCGACCTGTTCACCGAGGCTGAGACCAGCAGCCAGTGGGTGGCCGGCCTGTACAACGAGACCGTGCAGATCATCTCCGCCCCCGGCATCAAGGACGTATCCGAGCTGAAGGGCAAGACCGTCTGCGTGGGCGATGTAGGCTCCGGCACTGAGGTCAACGCCCGCCAGGTCCTGGAGGCCTACGGCATGACTACCGCTGACATCACCGCCACCAACGGTTCCTTCGGCGACGCCGCCAACGACCTGAAGGACGGTAAGATCGACGCCGCTTTCACCGTGGCCGGCGCCCCCACCACCTCGATCACTGAGCTGGATGCCACCGCTGAATTCGATATGATCAGCCTGACTCCCGAGGCCGTGGAGTATCTGACCACCAACTACCCCTTCCTGGTCCAGGAGGACCTGCCCGCCGGCACCTACCCCAACAACATCGACTATGATGTGACCTGCGTGGCCGTGAAGGCAGTTCTGGTGGCCTCTGAGGACCTGTCCGAGGACTTCGTCTATGAACTGCTGACCCAGATGTTCGAGAATCAGGAGAGCATGGCCGCTACTCAGGCCAAGTTCCAGTTCCTGACCCTGGAGAACGCGGTGGCCGGTGTGGGTGATGTGCCTATGCATCCCGGCGCTGAGAAGTTCTATACCGAGAAGGGTGTCCTGTGAGGGAGGACCGACCTCGCCGCACGGCCCGCCGGTCAAGTTCCGGTGACGAGTGACACCGGGATCTGATGAAAAAAAGGGTAATGGGAGCCGCCGCGATAATCATCATTATTGCGGCGGCTCTTCTAGCAACAGTCAGCGTGCGGGCGGGCTGGTATCTCACCCTGCGCGGCGGGGAAAACGGTGAGACCTGCGTCCGCTACCGCCTGGACGAGGGAGACTGGTTCTGCGTGGGCTTTATCCACTCGGTCCATAAAAATCCGCTGATTGACTGCTATCAGATCCAGGAGCACAAGATCTATGTGGAGCAGACCTACTATTACAGCTTCGGCGCCGGGGTACAGAGCCAGCTGAACGAAGGGGAGTCCATGACATTGGGCGAGGACGGCTCCATTGTAGTGAGCAATATCCACAAGGATTTTGAGACGATCCCCCTGCAATATATCGTAGGCTCCCGATCAGATCACACGCTGATCCTGGGCGACATCCGGGAGGACTATGGCCAGGTCCGTGATCTGGTCGGGGTGTTCCCGGAAGATGGGATGGAGGAGGTGACTCTGGAGAGCGGGATTCGAGTCATCAGTTTGAGCGCACTGTTTGGAAGAAGCTCGGTGGTCTCCATCGGGTACGAGTATCGGCTGTTCTGACCGCCTTGTCCGCTAGGGGCGGCGTCAGAACGATGCGACTAAGGAGGAGAATAATGGGCGATTTGGAAGATCGCAGCGTCAACACGGCTCCTGCCGGTGATCCCAGTGTAGACGTGGGAACGGCGGAGGACGTGGAAGCGGTCATGAAGAAGTACGACCGCGAATCCAACACCCGGATCTGGACCGGAGTCCCGGAGCTGGTCATCCGGATCATGCTGGCTCTCTTTTCCCTGTTCATGGTATGGATGAACCTGTTTGCCAGCTTTGACAACCGCGTCCGGCACTGCCTGTTTTTGGGCTTTATCATTTTGTTTGTATTCATTCTGTACCCTGCGAAAAAGGGAACACAGAAGGTGAATCACATCCCCTGGTATGACATCGTATTGGCAGTGGTGGGCGCGGCCTGCTACTTTAACTATGTCATCAACCTGAAGAGCATCGTGGCCATGATGACCCGGATCGGCACCACTGAGGTGGTGCTGGGTATCATCGGCATCCTGATCCTGGCGGAGTGCTGCCGCCGGGTGGTGGGCATCCCCATCCTATGCGTGGCCACGGCCTTCGTTCTTTATGCTTATCTGCCCATGTTTGCCGGAAAGACGGTGCAGAGCATTGTGTACAACCTGTTCTACACCACCAACGGCGTCATTGGCACCCCCATCAGCGTGTGCTGCACCTACATCGTGCTGTTCATCATCTTCGGCGCTTTCCTGGAGGCTACCGGCATCGCCAACTTCTTTATTGAAGGGGCAAACGCCATCGCAGGCTCCGCCTCCGGCGGTCCCGCCAAGGTAGCCGTCATCTCTTCCGCTCTGTGCGGCATGGTGTCCGGTTCCTCTGTGGGCAACACCGTGACCACCGGCGCCGTTACCATCCCCCTGATGAAGAAGACTGGCTATCCCCCGGAGTTCGCGGGTGCCGTTGAGGCCGCCGCCTCCACTGGCGGACAGATCATGCCCCCCATCATGGGCGCCGCCGCTTTCCTCATGGCCGAGATGGTCGGCGTCCCCTACTCTGAGATCGTGATCCGGGCCATCCTGCCCGCTTTCCTGTACTTCGCGGGCATCTTCCTTATGGTCCACTTCAAGGCCAAGAAGATGGGGCTGCACGGTCTGCCCAAGGATTCCCTGCCCAAGGCCAAGGATATCCTTCCCAAGATCTACCTGCTGGTGCCGCTGATCGTGCTGGTGTACATGATCATCGTGGGCTTCACCATGTCCCGCAGCGCTGTGTATGCCACCTTCGCCGCTATCACCATGGGTATGGTGGACCGGGAGAAGGGCGGCAAAAAGCTGCTCATGGCCCTGCCCCTCATCCCCCTGGCTGTCATCGTGATCCTGGGCAACAAGTCCTACGAATGGATTCCGGAGAACCTGGATAACATCTGTATGGGCCTTTGGGTGGTGCTGTTCGTTCTCTTCACGGTAATGAGCAAGCCCAACCGTGAGGCGGCCCCCTCCTATGTGGACGCCTTGGCCGCCGGGACCCGGAATACCCTGTCTGTAGGCGTAGCCTGCGGCATCGCGGGCATCATCGCCGGCGTGGTGACGATGACCGGTCTGGCCAATGTGCTCATCACCGCCATCGTACAGGTCGCCAACGGTCAACTGATCATCGCCCTGTTCCTCACTATGCTGTGCTGCATCGTGCTGGGCATGGGCGTCCCCACCACCGCCAACTACGTCATTATGGCCACCACTTGTGCCCCTATCCTGGTGCAGGGCATGGGCATGGATCTGATGGCTGCCAACTTCTTCGTGTTCTACTTCGGCATTGTGGCCGACATCACCCCGCCCGTGGCCCTGGCCGCCTATGCCGGCTCCGCCATCGCCAAAGCGCCGCCTATGAGGACGGCCTTCAACGCCACCCGTCTGGCCATCGCGGCCTTCATCGTGCCCTACATCTTTGCTTTCAATAACACGATGCTGTTCATTGGCGATTTCGGCCCGCTGGACGTGGTGCAGGTGGTCCTTACCTCCTCGGTGGGTATGTTCCTCATCGCCGCCGGCATGATCGGCTACATGCTCCGGGATCTGAACTGGGGCGTGCGGATCGTGTGTATCGCCGCCGGTCTGATGCTGATCCATCCGGGCACTCTGACCGACATCATCGGTATCGGCGTTCTGGTCGTGGTGCTGGTGTTCCAGATCATTACCGGAAAGGGCAGTAAGGCTGTCAAGGCGGCCTGATTCTGCAGAAAGAGCAGAGCCTGGATCTTTACCAGTCAAACACAGGACCCCCTGCGTCTTATGGCCGCAGGGGGTCCTGGTGTATCTTGGGGGGATCTAAAAGGCAGCATTGCGCTTGGGCGGTAAATGAGATATAATAAATACGATATTCATTTCTGACAGGGAGCACCGGCCGCCGGACTCCGCAGTCAAAGATTTCGGAAAGGGAGGTCCCCGTGACATGAACACACTTTTGGAGCTTTTGGAACAGGACTGCACACAGTCTCCCGCACAGCTGGCAGCACAGGCCGGCATGACCGAGGCAGAGGCAAAGGATGAGCTGCGCCGGCTGGAAGAGGAGGGCGTGATCCTGGGATACCAGGCTGTGATCGACTGGGACCGGGTCAAGCGGGAGAATGTCACCGCCCTGATCGAGGTGAAGGTGACGCCTCAGTCCCTGGCCGGATTTGACCGCATCGCCGAGCGCATCTATCAGTATGACGAGGTGGAGAGCATGTATCTGATGAGCGGCTCCTTCGACCTGACAGTCATCATCTCTGGACGCAGCCTGCGGGAGGTAGCCCAGTTTGTGGGCGAGCGCCTGGCCCCACTGGAGGGGGTCACCGGCACGGCCACCCATTTCATTTTGAAAAAATATAAGGAGAAGCACCTGATTTTCCGGCCTCAGGAGCCCCAGGAAAGGGAGTATATCTTTGTATGAATTATGAGACGATCTTGAATCAGAAGATCCAGGGCATCCAGCCCTCTGGCATTCGGAAGTTTTTTGATATTCTGGAGGAGATGAAGGACGCCATTTCCCTGGGCATCGGGGAACCCGACTTTGTGACACCCTGGCACATCCGGGATGCGGGTATCTATTCCCTGGAGCGGGGGTACACCAAATATACCTCCAACGCGGGCATGGCGGAGCTGCGGCGGGAGATCGCCAGCTATCTGGACCGCCGGTTCGGCCTGAAATACGACTACGCCAGCCAGATCTTGGTCACAGTAGGGGGCAGCGAGGCGCTGGATCTCTCCCTGCGGGTGCTGCTGAACCCGGGGGACGAGGTTATCATCCCCGTCCCATCCTTTGTCTGCTACGGACCGCTCACCGAGATGGCGGGGGGGGTCCCGGTCTATGTGGAGCTGAAGGCAGAGAACCAGTTCCGCCTGACGCCTGAGCAGCTGAAGGCCGCCATTACCCCCAGGACCAAGGCGCTGGTGCTGCCCTTCCCCTCCAACCCCACCGGCGGCATTATGGAGCGGCAGGACCTGGAGGCTCTGGCCCAGGTGCTGAGGGACACGGAGATCATGGTGGTCTCCGATGAGATCTATGCCGAGCTGACCTACGGCCAGCGCCATGTGTCCATGGCCAATCTGGAGGAGATGTATGACCGCACCATCGTGGTCAACGGTTTCTCCAAGAGCCACGCCATGACTGGCTGGCGGATGGGCTATGTCTGCGCCCCCAAGCCTATCATCCAGTGCCTGACCAAGCTGCACCAGTTCGGTATCATGTCCGCCCCCACCGTCAGCCAGTATGCCGCCATCGAGGCCATGCGCAACGGGGACCGGGACATCGAGCACATGCGGGAGGAGTACGACAGCCGCCGCCGCTATCTGGTGGAGAATCTGCGCCGCATCGGTCTGAGCTGCTTTGAGCCCAAGGGCGCTTTCTACGTCTTCCCGGATATCCGTTCCACCGGCCTGACCTCCAACGAGTTCTGTGAGCGCTTCCTGCGGGAGGAGCGGGTAGCGGTGATCCCCGGTTCCGCCTTCGGCCCCGGGGGCGAGGGCTTCGTCCGGGCCTGCTATGCCGCCTCGATGAAGGATATCTCCGAGGCCATCACCCGGATGGACAACTTCCTGACCAACCTGCGCCGCAGCCAGGGCAGGGGTTGAAAATGAACTCAAATAGGATATTATTCGAAAAAAATTACAAATCGTATTGAAAAGCGCCCGGCTTTGGTCTGCCTCTGGGACGAGCCCCATGTAATCCCTGCACCCTGTGGGTCGGGGACCACACAAGAGAAGGGACTCGGTCGGGGACATCAGGCCGGGAAACAGAGAGGAGAATCGACCATGAATATCGTATGCCTGGATATGGAGGGGGTCCTGGTCCCGGAGATTTGGATCGCCTTTGCGGAGGAGAGCGGTATCCCGGAGCTGAAGCGCACCACCCGGGACGAGCCGGACTATGACAAGCTGATGAAGTGGCGCTTGGAGATCCTGAAGGAGCACGGCCTGGGCCTGAAGGAGATCCAGGCCACCATCGCCAAGATCGACCCCCTGCCGGGGGCCAAGGAGTTCCTGGACGAGCTGCGCACCCTCACCCAGGTGGTCATCCTCAGCGACACCTTCGAGCAGTTTGCCAAGCCCCTGATGGCCAAGCTGAACTGGCCCACCATCTTCTGCAACACCCTGGAGGTGGCCCCCGACGGAGCCATCACGGGCTATCGGATGCGCTGCCCCCAGTCCAAGCTGACCACGGTGAAGGCCCTCCAGTCCATGGGCTATGAGACGATCGCCAGCGGGGACAGCTTCAACGACCTGGGGATGATCCAGGCCAGCAAGGCGGGCTTCCTGTTCAAGAGCACCCAGGCCATCAGGGCCGACCACCCGGAGCTGCCCGCCTTTGAGGAGTTCGGCGAGTTGTTGGAAGCCATCAAGGGGGCCATAGGCTGATAGCTCTCTGTCTAAAGAACGGAGAAGACGAAATCAGACCGCACTTCAAATCACATTGAGGAGTGCCCCCAACAGAGCAGAAGCAAAGATAGGTGTTGCGAAAGGAGTGGGCCCTATGAAGACCGTGGCGGTCATTTTTGGACTTATTTTCCTCGTCTACCTGGCGGCCTGGCTGGGCAGCCTTGACATGGCGGCCCGCATCGCGGCCCTGCTCCTGATTGCTGTGAAGGCTGTGGGGCTGGGAGCGCTGGTGGTCCTTTGCTGGAAGGTCAAGAAACAGTGGGACCGGATGGAAGAAAAGCTGGATGCCATAATCTCCCAGCTGGAGGAGTGGCAGCGTCTCAAAAAGTAACCTTTCCCACAGCGTGCCGTCCAAGTGTGCCGCTCCTGCAAAAAGGGGCCTCTTCGGTGATACCGTAGAGGCCGGTCCCAGACCGGCATGCCAGGATTCGCACCGGGAGTGTCGGCTTAGCAAAGCCAGGCGCAGTTGTGGAATTGCATGCGCCCTGAATTTCTGCAGACCAGGGCCCAGTGGCCCGGTGGGAATTTAGACCAGCCACTCAGATTTTGCGAGCCGGAAATAACGTATGACCAAACAGGAGCGTGTCCCCGTAATGGAGGACCCGGGGTAAGGCGGATATGAGCGTGAAGCGATCATCCTGAGCTGCCCCCGGCGATCCTTTGGTGACTTTCCCGGCGCTGGGAAAGTCACTTGCCGCCCGCAGGCGGCGACCCACCTGCGAAAACTACCCAAGACGGCGCGCCGAGTCATCGCGCCCTGCGGAAAGAACCAAAACTGCCAAGGCCGGCAAAATCCCCCTGCATCAAGAGAACGATTAAAGTGAGTGACCATTGATGAATGATTTATTTGAAACCCTCCCCTTTCGTCCGGCGGATATCCTGCTCCCCCAAAACTGCGACCTGGGCCTGTGGAGCGTGGTGGCCTGTGACCAGTACACCTCACAGCCGGAATACTGGCAGCGGGTAGAAGAGAGGGTGGGGCGGGCCCCCTCATCCCTGCGGCTCATCCTGCCGGAAAGCTGTCTGGACGGTCCCAGCGTGGAGACCGACATCATGGAGATCAACAACACCATGTCCCGCTATCTGCGGGAGGAGAGGTTTGCCCTTCTGCCCCAGACCATGATCTATGTAGAGCGCACCCTGCACAACGGAAAGCTCCGCAGAGGACTGGTGGGCATGGTGGACCTGGAGCAGTACGACTATGAGCCGGGCTCCCCGGCCCAGGTGCGGGCCACCGAGGGCACCGTCCTCTCCCGTATCCCGCCCCGAGTGGCGGTGCGGAAGAACGCCCCCATTGAGCTGCCTCACGTCATGCTCCTCACTGACGATCCGGAGCGCACCGTCATCGAGCCCCTGGCCCGGGAGAAGACGGGCATGGAGCAGGTCTATGACTTCGATTTGATGGAGCGGGGCGGCCACCTGGCCGGTTGGAAGCTGGGGAGGGAGCAGCTCTCCGCCGTGGCCGGCGCCCTCCAGGCTCTGGCTGATCCCGCCGCCTTCAACGCCCGCTACGGGACCCAGGACCAGCCTGTCCTCCTGTTCGCTGTGGGAGACGGGAACCACTCCCTGGCCACCGCCAAGGAGTGCTATGAGCGGCAGAAGCGCATCACGCCCCAGGATCAGTGGGAGACCCTGCCCTCCCGGTACGCCCTGGCGGAGCTGGTCAACCTCCACGACGAGTCCTTGGAGTTCGAGCCCATCCACCGGGTGGTCTTCGGCGCGGAGCCGGCCCAGGTGCTCTCCGCCCTGCGCATGGCTTACCCCGATGCCCGGGAGGGGGAGGGGGACGGACATGTGATCCGCTACCTCTACGGGAACGCCCGGGGGGCTCTCACCGTCCCTGACCCCGCCGCCCAGCTGGCGGTGGGAACCCTTCAGTCCTTCCTGGACCGGTGGATGGAGGGGCGGTCCGGCGTCAGCCTGGACTATATCCACGGGGCCGAGGTAGTGGAAGAGCTGACCCGGCGGCCCAAGGCCATCGGCTTCCTCCTGCCGCCCATGAAAAAGGAGGAGCTGTTCCCCACCGTGATCCACGACGGAGTGCTGCCCCGAAAGACCTTCTCCATGGGGGAGGCCCACGACAAGCGCTTTTACTTAGAGGCCCGGAAGATCCGGCTGTGAACCGGTGGAGGTGCGGACGATGGAACGATTTGCCCCCGCCAAGCTGAACCTGACGCTGGATGTGCTGGGGAAGCGGCCTGACGGCTACCACGACCTGAAGATGGTGATGCAGTCCATCACCCTGGGGGATACCCTCACCCTGGAGCCGGGCGGGGAGGGCGTGCGGGTGCAGACCGACCTGCATTTCCTGCCCACGGGGCCCAAGAACCTGGCCGCCGCCGCCGCGCTCCGCTTCTATGAGACGCTGGGACGACCGGTGCCGGGACTGGAGATCTCCATCCGCAAGCGCATCCCGGTGTGCGCCGGGATGGCCGGCGGCAGCACCGATGCCGCCGCTGTGCTGCGGGCCCTGAACGAGAAGGAGGGGAATCCCTTCTCCATGGAGGAGCTGGCACGGGTGGGGGAAGGAGTGGGCTCCGACGTCCCTTACTGCGTACTGGGCGGCACCGCCTTGGCCGAGGGGCGGGGGGAGATGCTGACCCCGCTGACCCCGCTACCCCGGTGCTGGGTGGCTGTGTGCAAGCCGGATTTCCCCGTCTCCACACCAGAGCTGTTTGCACGCATCGACGGGATGCGGGTCCGCTGCCGGCCCGACACCGCCGGACTGCTGGCAGCGCTGGCGGCGGGGGACCTGCCTGGTGTGGCCCGGCGCATGTACAACGTGTTTGAGGAAGTGCTGCCGGAGCGGCAGGAGGTAAGGGTGGCAGAGATCAAGCACACACTGATCCAGTGCGGAGCCCTGGGCGCCACCATGAGCGGGACGGGCCCCACCGCCTTTGGCCTGTTCCAACGGAAGGAGCTGGCAGAGGAGGCCTGTGCCCTTCTGTCAGAGCAGAACCGGGATACATTTTTGGCGGAAACGGTTTAAGAAGGAAAGACACTGTCCATACTCTTCGTAGAATTCCACTCGGAAAATACGAAAGGTATGGATGGTGTTGTATATGGACCGAAAAATGAAGCGCTGGGAGTTGGCGCTGATGTGCGGCGTGCTGTGCGCACTGGCACTGGGGGGATGGCTGGACCGGGAGCAGGAGCGGCTGGCGGACCAGGTGATCCGCCTCCATGTCATCGCCAATTCAGACAGCCCGGAGGACCAGGCACTGAAACTGGAGGTTCGGGACCAGGTCCTGGCCCACGCGGAGGAGCTGTACCCGGCGGGGGCAGACCGCACGGCGGCGGCGGCGGCCATCCAGGAGCATCTGCCTGAGCTGGCAGCGGCAGGACAGCGGGTGCTGGAGGAGCGGGGCTGCGACTACGCGGTCCGGGCGGAGCTGACAGAGACCTGGTTTCCCACCAAGGAGTATGAGGACTTTGCCCTTCCGGCAGGAGAATACACGGCCCTGCGGGTGGTCATCGGCGAGGGAGCGGGGCAGAACTGGTGGTGCGTGGCCTTCCCGCCCCTGTGCTTGGGTGCGGCCAGCGAGACGGTGGAGGAGGCGGCCCAGGCGGGACGCTTCACCGATGACCAGGCCGCCCTGATGACTGGCGAGACCCAGGGATATGTGCTGAAGTTCAAGGCCATCGAGCTCTGGGAGGGGCTGAAAAGACTGACCGGGGGTTGAAAGGGAACGGGGGGGGGGGGGGGGGGGGGGGGGGGGGGGGGGGGGGGGGGGGGGCGGCCGCGCCCCCCCCCCCCGCCTGTCATTTGCAAAAGATTCAATGAATCTTTTGCATGGTACTATCTATAATTTAACACTAGAAAAAATGTATTGAACAGGATATAATGAAAGACATCAGTCCAAGCAGCAAAAATTATGGAAAACAACGAAAAATGGGAGGCGGTAAAGCGGAGGAACAAGATATCTATTTTGCAGAGCGTGAACAAATTTAGGGAGGAAGCAAACAAGATGAAAAGAAAGATGCAGAGATTTGTGACTGTGTCCACTGCGGCGGCGCTGTC
>NZ_JANGBZ010000046.1:0-23580 GCF_024462915.1 Clostridium sp. DFI.5.61 | reverse complement strand
AAGACAGGAGCGCCCCGCCGGGGCGCTCCTGTCTTGTCTTTTCCACTGTGGACAGCTTGCCTTTTTCCGAGGGGGAGAGCTCCGGGGGAGATCCATGTGTGATGGAAGCCTGTACCATGTTTTACTATGAACGGGAAAGGTATATGCCGTCGGCAGTGGGGCTTAAATATGTAGGCGCGTCCAGATCCCAAAGGAACAGGATCTCATAGATCCGGCTGACCTCTATAAATATTCCCTTCCACCTATCAAAAGGATTATGCACAATACAGGACGCAGCTGCATCACACTCAGATGAAGACACAACTGTTTGCGGCACAGTTTGTTTGGAAACGCGGTGGAGAGGGCAGACGTGGGAAGAGAGATATGAGGGAGGAACTGTGATGCCCAGAGCACAGGAGAATCGTATTTCGGGGGAGTGACTTTCTTGGCTCCTGGCGGGGGCAGCTTTTCATCGACTGCGGGGATGTTACACTGCGCAGGAAAAGAAGACCTGAAAAAATGACCCTTTCAAAAAGAAGAGGAGATGTTGGCATTAAAAATGCTGCGGAGCATAGCTCCGCAGCTGGGGATATGAGAGGCAAACTGTTTTAAAAGATCATTGGACCGATGAAAGCATAAAGTAAAACGAAAGCCCATGCAAAAGCGGCACCAATCCAGTTTGCACGAAGAGCTTCCTTCGTGTTGTCGCAACGGGCGGTGATCATCTGACCGATAAAATTGCTGGTGGGATAGACAGAACTGGTCAGGCGGGTTGCCGCGAGGATAGAGACAGCAAAAACACCCATAGGAAGTCCTGCCTTAATTGCCATCTCACCGAACATCTCAGCCACGATCTGAATTTCCAGTACAGCGGCGGTCTCAATTCCGAATCCGCCCACCACGGCGGAAACCAAAGCGAGAGCGGTGGCTCCACCACTCTGCGCCAGCCCGCTGAGAAGATTGCCCAAAGCGGTAAAGCCCTCGCCGGCGTTGACCAAGTCCATCATAACGGTGAAATTCAAAAGCAGGACCAACGTGGAGGCCTGACTACCGATGCCTTTGCTCAGCATTTTGACACCTTCATCTACCGGAAAACCGGCAATCAGAATAATAATTCCGGCCAAAAGTAGCATGACAGTCAGCGCATAGGAAGTACTCTGCTTCATCAGGATGCCGTAGGTGATCAGGACGACAAAGGAGATCAAGAAAATAATTGTATTTCTTTTTTCCTTTGGGGTTGGAGTGATAGAGTCAATGCTGGAGATATCGGAAGAAAGCTCATAATGCTCAGTGCCTTCGGTAAGCCGCTGGGCGCGGTTGCATCCGATCCAGGCCCCGGTCAGCCAGAAGAGAGAAAAGGGGATCACAGCATACAGCATCAGCTGCCCATAGGAGAGGCCGGTTACCTGCATGGTGATCAGGGTGACACCAGTCAGCGGGCCAACGATCAGGCCGATTTCGCCAGATACCTTGAATAGGACAGCCACCACGGTGGGGGTGATGCCCAGAGCAGCCAAAATCGGGATCAGGATGGGAGAGATGATGGCGTTTCCGCCGGCCAAAGTCCCCAGCAGCCCGCAGACCAAGATGGAGGAGAGGATCAGAACGATTTTTCCTTTGGCACGAGTGTTGATGCCGATCCGTTTGACGATCCAATAGACAAGAGTGTGGGTGATACGTGCCTCCGTCATGAGAACGCCGAGCCCTGTTCCGAACATGATGAGCAGACCGATCACTGTGGTGGAGGAGGAGATCGCGGCGGTATAGGCATTGGTCAGGGAAACCAGGTCCTGACCAGTCAGGAAGAAGCCGACGATGATGCCCAGGAACATGCCCAGATAATTGCCCTTTCCAAGAAGAGCAAACACAATGAAGATGATCAGCGGGAGCAGCGCCAGGAGAGAAGGGGAAGAGATCAAAGCCCAATTACCAAGTTCCACAAGAAATTCTCCTTTCTGTTCTCGTTTGCTTATGTGCAGGTGATCACAATTTACCGCAGCAACACTTGACCGGGGCGGGCTCCGGTTATGGAACCAGACTTCAGGGAAAACACGCCGCTTACCAGGACATGCTCAATGCCGGACGGGGCGACCAGGGAATCGGTGAAAGTACATTGGTCACAGACGGACTCATAATCGAACACAGTGATGTCAGCAGCCTTGCCTGGCTCCAGGGTTCCCCTGTCACGAAGCCCCAAAATGGCTGCAGGAAGGGCGGTCATCTTGTAGACAGCATCCTGAAGAGACATCAGTCTGTGCTCCCGCACTGTCTGCAGAAAACGGGGAAAGGTTGCAATGTTGCGAGGGTGAGGGCTGGGCAGGCCCTGTGTATCCTGAAGAGAGAAGGCGGAGCCATCACTGCCAATGGCGACATGCATGTCGCACATGATGGTATGGACGTCCTCTTGGGACATGGAAAAATAGATGGCAGACACAGTTCCGGAACAACGCGCCAAAATATGGGCAACAGTTTCGGCTGGGGTAAGTCCCAGGCAAACAGAGAGCTGGGAGACGGTTTTTCCGTGATATTCCGGCGCGCTTCCGTGGGTGGAGGCGACTAAAACAGCGTCCGCGCCGCCGCGCCGCTCCATCTCTTCTGCGATGTCCCGAAGAAGGAATGTGTCTGGGTCCGACACCCTGCGCAGCATGGCGGCAGAACCTCCGTCATAGGCCCGCCTGGGGAGCAGTGCGGCCAGAATAGTGGAGGTTGCGGTATAAGGGTACTGGTCACAGGTGACAACGGCTCCACGTTGCCTGGACGCTTCGATGCGCTCAAGTAAGCGGGGGGCCTGCCCCCACTGGGCTTTCCCCATTAGCTTCAAATGGGAGATATGCAGATGAACACCGGTTTCCTCCGCAATAGAGAGCATCTCTTCCACTGCCTGGAAGATATTCGGCCCCTCATTTCGCATATGGACGGCGAGGATCTTCTTATGCTTTTGGACCACACGCGCCAGCTCCCTCAGCTCTGACGTGGGGGAGAAACTGCCGGGGGGATAGATCAGACCGAGGGATAGTCCCAGGGCACCTTGGTTCAGCTGATCATCGAGGAGGAACTTCATTTGCTCCATTTCAGAGGGCGTTAAGGGGCGATATTGAAAGCCCACGATACCAGCCCGCAGAGTTCCCTGCCCGATCAGCGTCCCGAGGTGGGAAGGATAGCCTGTCTGGGCCACATGAGCGGCATATTTCTGGACAGAGGCATCACGGACAGCCTCCTCCGGCACCGGGATCTCGCTGATCTTTCGAAGATAAGCCGTCTGTTCCGCCTGACAGGATGGGAGAATGGGAACGGCAGAAACGCCGCAGTTCCCCACGATCTCCAAAGTGATTCCCTGCGCTACTTTACTTTCCGGAAAGACAGCAGAAAATGGACAGGTATCAGAATGGGTGTGAATGTCAATAAAACCGGGAGAGACGATTTTTCCGGTGACATCCACCCTCGTGCGGCAATTACCCTCCCACTGAGGGCTGATCGCGACAATTTTTCCGTCCTGAATACACAAATCAGCCTGATAGGGGGGCGTGCGTGTGCCGTCTATGATCCAGCCCCCGGATAAGACAGTATCTACCATAAACATCCTCCTTGTATTTTTGTGAGAGTTGGCGTCAGTTTTCTGTGCTTGTATCTCTCATGCCCTCTGCGGCCGGCTTCGCAGGGACAGGACGAGTGTTATGAAAGGGGAGAACGATGCCCGGAACTCCAGTTTATCCATTTGGTGTGAGCCTGCTTGATGGCGACTAAGATCGATTTGCGGGAGTGGCCCCAATAGCGGGCCTCGACCTGATGGAGCATCTCTTCGACCTGTGTGGAAAAGCTGTAGCCCACCAGAAGCTGAGACAGGAAGGAGCTGGTTATCTGGCAGAGCGCATTGACCTCCACTTCCAGAATGGTGCCGGTTTTCGCATCCACCAGGAAGGCAAGAAACAGAACCCTATGGCGCTGGGAAATGGGATTTTCTGTGGCAGGCCTGGAGATTCCGGTAATGTACAGCGTTTGAGGAACGGACATATCAAACAACTCCTGATATGGTTATGGAAACAAAAAAGACGCACTGACATTGAAAAATGTCAGTGCGTCCTACTTACAACGGCATCCGGGGTCACCGGGCCAATAAATAGTTCTGAACAATATATAGATAACTCAGTTCAGCATCAGTATAAAATATTGACAATAATATGTCAAGAGAAAAATAAAAAATCAGCCAGAGTGCTGCGGAAGCATGCTCTGCTCCTGAAGAGTATGAATGATATTTCGGATACAGAAAATAAGGGCCTTTTGAGAGTGCCCAAGATACCGGGAACCAATATCTTGGATAATTGCATTGTAATCGGTATAAATGCTTCTGCCGACCAAAAGGCTTTTGACAAACCTCTCTGTAATATCACAGACAGAATTGATATCTGCATCATAAATTTGGCCTGAATCCCGGTCAAAGATGATCGGCAGAATGAGGTATTGGCTGGCGACAGTAATTGGGTTTTCTGCGGCAGCCTTGGCACAACCGACAATATAAATGGAATTCTTTGAATACTCCATTATCAGTCCCCCAACCATATCTGATCGTTTAAAATATAGCATAAATACACAGAACCGTCAAGAATAGGAACACACAAAGAGAAATTTTGCCACGGGAACACAAGACGAAATTGAAAACTCCATGTTTTTTGCCAAAGGACCCTTTGGACTGCCTGCAGCTGTTGGGGCAGTTCATGGAGGCGGACGTGGTTTTGGCTGTTTTACATATAGATTTTACAAAGAAATCATTATAAAATACAACTGTTAAAAAGCAGGGGTGCCGGGGCTGGGGTCCTGCACGGCAGGATCAAGACGCCGGACAGGCGGAGTGCGGAGAAGCGCGGCCATAGGAGGCGGGAGATGGTGAAAGGGGAAGTCCATAATTTTTCCAGAGGGAGCATCCCCCGCAATATCATGTCCCTGGCTCTGCCCATGACCGCCGCGCAGCTGATCAACGTACTGTACAGCGTGGTGGACCGGGTCTACCTGGGGCGTCTGCCTGGGCATCTGGCCCTGACCGGGCTGGGACTGACGATCCCAATCGTATCCATCATCATGGGATTTGCCAACCTGTGCGGAACTGGAGGCGCGCCGCTGTGTTCCATCAAACGGGGACAGGGAGACAATGAGGAGGCGGAGCGGGTGCTGGGCAACGCCTTCACCCTGCTGCTGATCTTTGGGGCTGCGGTCACTGCCGTCTTTCTATGGTTCAAGCAGCCGTTGCTCTACCTGTTCGGCGCAAGCGACGCCACCTATCCCTATGCCGACGCGTACATGACCATCTATCTTCTGGGAACGATCTTTGTGATGATCGGCCTGGGGATGAATCCCTTCATCACGGCCCAGGGGTTTGGCGGGGTGGGTATGATGACGGTGGGGCTGGGAGCCTTGGTAAACATCGTGCTGGACCCCATTTTTATTTTTGGGATGGGGATGGGGGTGCGGGGCGCGGCCCTGGCGACTGTGATCGCCCAGGGGTGCTCCGCTCTGTGGGTGCTGCGCTTCCTTACCGGGCGGCGGGCTATTCTGCGGCTGAGGGTGCGGAATATGGCGCTGTGTGCCCCACGGGTAAGATCCATCGTGACCCTGGGCCTGTCTGGCTTCTTTATGAACTTGACCAACAGCTTGGTCCAGGTGGTGTGCAACGCCACCCTTCAGGCCTATGGCGGGGACCTGTACGTGGGGGTGATGACCATCATCAACTCGCTGCGGGAGGTGTTTTTCATGCCGGTGCAGGGCCTGAGCAATGGCGCCCAGCCGGTGACGGGGTACAACTACGGCGCCGGACAGTACAGCCGGGTCCGCCGCTCCATCCGCTTCAGTGTGGCGGTGACCGTGGCGTATGCCGCCGCCTTCTGGGCCGTGGCCATGCTGTTTCCCGGCATGCTGATCCGGGTGTTCAACAATGAACCAGAGGTGGTGGAGGCTGGTATCCCTGCGCTGCGCATCTATTTCTGCCTGTTTATCCCCATGTCCCTCCAGATGGCGGGTCAGGGCGTCTTTGTGGGGCTGGGGCGCTCCAAGCAGGCTATCTTCTTCTCCCTGCTGCGCAAAGCGGTAATCAACGCGCCGCTCACTGTCATTCTTCCCATTTGGATAGGGACGACCGGCGTCTTCACAGCGGAGGCCGTCTCCCAGCTGATCGGCGGCCTAGCCTGTATCCTCACCATGTATTTCACCGTCTACCGCCCGCTGGGCAGCCTGCCGGACCAGCCCCTGGAGCGCGTGTGACACGATCGGAGCATAGGAAATGCAAAAGCGGACTGCACCAGCAGTCCGCTTTTGCGTTTGTGGTTCCAAAGCATCCGGCTTAGCCGAAGGTTTTGGCTTGTGGAAGATCAGTTTCCCAAAGTATCGCCATAAGAATGCACATTGTCTGGGAGTCGGAACTGTCCAACAAGATCGTCAAGGAGCTGCGCCTGGGAGGACAACTCCTCACTGGCGGCAGCGGACTGCTCACTGGTGGCAGAATTGGTCTGAACGACCGCGGAAATCTGATCCAATCCCACAGTAACCTGTGCGATTGCCGCTGAAATGGTATCCACCATTTCAGCTACCCTGACCATATCGTCTACAGCCAAACCGGCAAGATCTGTTGTCTTTTGGAGCGAATCCGTTACATTTGTCACAATGGCGTTTCCATTTTGCACCGACTCAACAGAACTCTCGATCAGTTCTTTCGTGGCCTTAGCCGCTTGGTCGGATTTAAAGGCCAAATTGCGTACTTCGTCAGCAACGACCGCAAAGCCCTTTCCAGCTGTCCCGGCTCTCGCTGCTTCCACAGCGGCATTGAGGGCCAGAATATTGGTCTGGAAAGCAATGTCCTCAATGGTAGTAATGATATTCCCGATTTTTTTAGAGAACTCTGTGATCTCTGCCATGGCAGTCGTCATTTGGAGCATCATTTTGTTGCTCTGCATGACCTGTCCACCGGCCTCCTCGGCCCGGGAGCGGGACTGTCTCGATACATCCGCTGTTTCGTCCACATTCTGAGAAATGTCATGTACGGTAGCTGCCAGTTCCTGTACAGAACTGGCCTGTTCGGTCGCACCCTGAGCCAGTGCCTGGGCGCCGTCCGATACCTGGGAAGAGCCGGCAGCGATCTGGGCGGAACTTGTGTGGATTTGGGAGAGCACATCGCTCAGCTTGTTCTTGATGCGGCGCATGGAGACCAGCAAGGGGGCAAAGTCTCCAATATACAGCTCCGGAACCCGGGAATCGACTACAAAATTCCCCTCTCCCATCTGGCTGAGCAGATAGTCAATATCCTTCAAAATGGTACTTAAGGCGGTGACAATAATTTTGGTGGAGGATACCAATTCGCCCACCTCATCGTTGCGGTCAAAGTCGGGTACGGGAGCCTCCAGATTTCCTTGGGACAGCAGATGGAGGCGGTCCGAACAGGCCTTGATGGGGCCGCCAATGCCAACTGCCAACCGCAGAGCAACCAAGGACGCGACAATGACAGCCGCGATAAGCAGAACAAGGGTGATAATGATCCCCAGGATGGCTGTGCCAGTAAAATCGGAGGTTGGGGCATTGATAGCAATGCTCCAGCCGTTGGTCTCAGGGACGGGAGCATACGCAGTAAACTTTGTCTCTCCGCCATAGCTGTACTGGCTGAACCCGGTGCCTCCAGCAATCATATCCGTCTCGATCGCGGCCAAATCGGCCAGAGATTTATCGCCTTTTGCATCTTGAATGGTATTTTCCTGATTGCGGACGCTTTCCAGATTGCGGTGGGCAATGGTGTTGCCGGTGGCATCCAGCATATAAGCTGTTCCGCCTTCACTTATCTGGAGGTTGCTGACAATCTCGTTAAGGAATGTTTCCTGGGGCACAAAGTAGACCACGCCAGCTACCCGGCCCCCCACTTGTCCATCCTGCCAGACTGGAGCGGAAATAATGATCGTCATCTCACCGGTAACAGAGGAGATCAATGGCTCGGAGACATAAGTGTTCCCCTGCATTGCGGCTTTGAAATAGGCCCGGTCGCTGTAATTTGACCCGTCGATCAGGCTGCGGCCCTGGGTATTCAGTAGGTTATAACGCTGAAAACCATAGGTATCTACCTTTTGCTGGAGCAGATCCTGCTTTTCTGCCAGGGTGATCTCCGGGTTGGAGAGGCGTGCAGTACTTCCCGTTTCTCCCACGATGTTCCGATATGCCTGGAGTTCATACGACACCCGGTCAGCAGCCACAACAGCCATTTCTTTCATGCTGGCCTCCAGCGTCGACTGTGTACCCCTATAGCTCAGGATACAGGAGGCGCCGCCGACCAGGATCAGGGAAATTGCCAATGTTAGGACCATGGACACCAATATTTTTGCCTTAATGCTCCTCATTGTTTCTTCCTCCACACGTTCTCTCTGTATTAACGTCCTAATAGTGGGTATCCATTTAAGTTATCGGCATAATTCGGCATAAGATAATAGCTGAGACACATGGCTATAGGCTTCGAGAGATAATATTTTACGGACAGGTGCTTCTGCGGCAACTACTTGTTGGGGGCCCAGAGAAAGCTGCGGCTGTATAGAACGAAAATTTATTCTATATATTTATATATTTTTAGCCGAAAAAGCAAGGGGGGCGAATAAAGCTTGACATCAGCGCATTAGTCAGTTAAAATTTTCTATTATGTGTGTGAACAGAGAGGAGAGAGAACCATGAGCTATATTATCGCAATCGGTGCATACCTGTTTCTGCTGATGATCTATGGCTTGGTCATTGCGCACAAGAAAGTGAAAACTGCAGACGACATGGTCACAGGCGGCCACCGGATACCCTTCATCATCCTGGTGGGAAGTCTGCTGGCCACCTGGTGCGGCGGAGGCGGCATCACCGGAAATGCCAGCATCATTTACAACGGCGGCCCGTGGGTGGGCGCCATCACCTTTGCCGCGCCCCCTATCGGCATTATCCTGCTGTATTTCATCGCGGGCAAGGTCCGCAAGTCCAATAAGGTCACGGTCCCGGAGATCATGGGCGCCCGTTACGGCCAAAGCGCCAGCATCATTTCCGCGGTGTGCGTCATGCTGGCCTATGTGGGCGTATTGGCCACTCAGCTGAAGGCGGCGGCCGACATTCTGGTCCTGCTGTGCAGCTCCAGCGGTGTGGAGATCTCCCGTGGGCTGGCACTTGTCATCTGCACCACGATTATTGTGGTCATCACAGTGGGCGGAGGACTGGTATCCGTGGCATACTCCGACGCGATCAGTGCGCTGATCATGATCGGCGGATTCTTCATTGCCATCCCCATCCTGATCAGTGTGGCAAACGCGCAGGGTGCTGTGCTGCCCCCGGAGAAGACCACTCTCACCGGCGGCATGTCCGGTTGGGAACTGCTGGGCTATTTCCTGCCCTCCCTGGCCCTGATGCTGGGCGACCAGAACATGCTGCAGCGCTTTGCCTCCGCCAAAAACAGCACAGAGGCCAAAAAGTCCAACATCGGCATGTTCATTGGCGAGATCCTGGTCATCGTCAGCATCATCGCAGTGGTGACCCAGGCGGCCCGCCTGTATCCCACGCTGGACACGCCCTCCAACGTGATCTTCCAGGTATCCGTGGACTATCTGCCGATGGCCTTCGGTGCGCTGATCATGTGTGCCTGCATGGCGTTTATCGTCACCACGGCGGACAGCTATCTGCTCTCCTCCGCCACCAACCTGACCAATGACATCTATGTCAAATATATCCGCAAGGACGCTACGGACAAGCAGAAGATGCTGGTGCTGCGGGGGACCATCGTGGTATTCAGTGTCATCGCGGTGGCCCTGACCCTCTATTTCCCCACCGTGCTCTCTCTGCAGATGACCGCCTACACCATGTACGGCGCGGCCATCACGCCGGCTATCCTGTTCGCGCTGTTCTCCAAGAAGGTGACCCCGGCTGCCGGTATTGCCGGCATCCTGGTGGGCGGTCTGGCAACGATCGTCTGGACGCTGATGGGAACGCCCTATGGGATACAGTGTGCCATCGTAGCAGTGCCTGCCTCCGTCATTGCCATCCTGGTCGTGTCCGCTGTGACACCGAAAGGGGAAGCCGCCCGTTCCCTGGATGCGCTCTATCAGGAGAAGTGATCGTAAAGCGGGGCAGAAGAGATCCTTCTGCCCCGCTTTTTTCAATAGGATCAAAATCAGGAAAGGAAGTGCTCTGTCATTATGGAGGACCCGAGAATTCGCAAGTTTGCTCAATTTCTGATCCGGAGCGCGGTGGAGCTGCAAAAGGGGGAGAAGATCCTTATTGAGCTCCACGGCAGCGAGACTGGACTGATGAAGGCGCTGGTCCAGGAGGCCTATGCGGTGGGAGGAAAGCCCTTTATCCACATTTTTGACTATGGGGTGGAGGGGGCGCTGGTCCAGGGGGCCGACGCGGAGCATATGGAGGAGATCGCCTCCTATGAACTGGAGCGGATGAAGGATATGGACGCCTATATCGACATCCGGGCCACGCCCAACATCAGCGCATGGCACAATGTCAGTGACGAGGCTCAGCGCCGTTACCGCCAGTATTACTGGGGCCCCATCCACCTGGCCCAGCGGTGCAACCACACCAAGTGGTCCGTGCTGCGCTATCCAAACGACGCCATGGCCCAGCTGGCCGGCGTGTCCACCGAGGAGTATGAGGACTTCTATTTCCGGGCCTGTCTGGTGGACTACGACAAGATGGGGCGGGCTATGAGGCATCTGGAGAAGCTGATGGACCGGACAGACCGGGTGCACATCATCGCTCCAGGGACAGACCTTACCTTCTCCATTCAGGGCATACCCTGCTATGCCATGCACGGGAACCGGAATATCCCGGACGGAGAGGTCTATACCTCGCCGGTGCGGGATTCGGTTAACGGACATATCACCTATAACTGCCCCTCCCCTTATGACGGCTTCCTGTTCCGGGACGTGTATCTGGAGTTCCGGGACGGCAAGATCGTAAAGGCCACCAGCAACAACACCCCATATATGAATGAGATCCTGGATATTGATGAGGGCGCCCGGTATATCGGTGAGTTCGCCTTCGGGGTGAACCCAGTGATCACCCATCCCATCGGGGACATCCTCTTTGATGAAAAGATCGCTGGCAGCTTCCATCTGACGCCGGGCAACAGCTATGACAACGCCTCCAACGGCAATCATTCCGCCGTCCACTGGGACCTGATCCAGATCCAGACGCCGGAGTTCGGTGGTGGTGAGATCTGGTTCGATGATGTGCTCATTCGGAAGGACGGCCTGTTTGTGCTGGAGGAGCTGAAGTGCTTGAATCCGGAGAATCTGCTCTGAGAAGGATAAGGAGGGTCATAGAATGGATACAGTTGTAGACCGTCTGATCCGCTATGCGAAGGTGTACAGCGAGAGCGACTACCATGCCGGGAGAGCGGTGACGCCCAGCACGCAGCGGCAGTTCGATATGGGCCGTCTGCTGGTGGAGGAACTCCACGGGCTGGGCATCGAGAACGCGGTGCTGGACGAGAAGTGTTATGTGTATGCCTCTGTGCCCGCCTCACCGGGCTGTGAGCATCTGCCCGCCATCGGCCTGATCGCCCACATGGACACTACCCCGGATATGACGGGGAAGGATGTGAAGCCCCAGGTGATCCATTACGAAGGGGGAGACGTGGTGCTGAACCGGGAGCAGGGGATCGTCATGGAGGCGGCCCAGTTCCCCGAGCTTCAAAAGTTTGTGGGGCAGGATCTGGTCTGCTCAGACGGGACCACCCTTCTGGGGGCGGATGACAAGGCAGGCATCGCCATGATCCTCCAGGCAGTGGAGGAGCTGCTGGCTGAGGGCGTGCCCCACGGGAAGATCTGCATCGGATTTACTCCGGATGAGGAGATCGGCATGGGGGCCAGCGGCTTTGATGTCAAAGGCTTTGGCGCTGATTTTGCCTATACGGTGGACGGCGGGGATATCACGGACTATGAGTACGAGACATTCAACGCGGCCAAGGCCACGGTTACCATTCACGGCTTCAGCATCCATCCCGGCACTGCGAAAGATAAAATGAAAAACGCCATCCTGATGGCCGGGGAATACAACGCGCTGCTTCCGGCCCTGGAAATACCGGGGCATACAGAGGGGTACGAGGGCTTTTTCCACCTCCAGGAGATGCACGGGACTGTGGAGAAAGCCGACATGATCTATATCGTCCGTGACCACAGCATGGAGAGGTTCCAGGAGCGGAAAGCGATGATGGAGAAAGCGGCGGCAGAGATTGACCGCCGCTATGGGGCGCACACGGCCGAGGTGGAGCTCCAGGACCAGTATTACAATATGCATGAGGTCCTGAAGGATCACATGGAGATCCTGGAACTGGCAGAGCAGGCCATGAAGGCGGCAGGCATTGCTGCCCCCACCCATTCGCCCATCCGGGGCGGGACAGATGGAAGCGTCCTGACCTACATGGGTCTGCCGTGCCCAAATCTGCCCAGCGCGGGACACAACGCCCACGGAAGGTTTGAATATGCGCCGGTGGAGTCCCTGAAGACCGGGGTGAGGATCATCAGGGAGCTGCTCTCTCCGGCGCTGGTAGAGTCCGTGATCTTGAAGAAGAAAGGCTGATGATCCATGTATCAGGAACGTATCAAAAGAGTGCTGGACTCCATGGAGGAGATGGGGCTGGACCAGATGCTGGTGTCTGACCCAGACAGCATCTGGTATCTCACCGGGTATGACGTGTTTCCCTTTGAGCGCCTGTTTGCTTTTTATCTCCGCCGGGACGGGCACCACAAGCTGTTTTTGAACAGGCTGTTCCCTGTGCCGGAAGCTCCCTATGAGCAGGTGTGGTCCTCCGACACCGATGATGCGGTGGCGATTTTGGCCTCCCATGTGGACGGAAAGAGCGCCCTGGGGATCGACAAGGAGTGGCCGGCCCGGTTCCTTCTGCCCCTGATGGAGCGCAATCCGGACAGCCGGTATATAGTGGCATCCGACTGTGTGGATCACGCCAGGGCCTGCAAGGACGAGGCGGAGCGGGAGCTGATGCGGGCGGCCTCCCGTATCAATGACACAGTAATGGAACGGGCGGCGGCCTTCCTCCAGGAGGGGATCACGGAGCGGGAAGTGGCCGACTATATCATAAGCCAGTACGCGGCGGAGGGCTGCGACGCTGTGGCGTTCCAGCCCATTGTCTCATTCGGCGCCCACGCCGCCGACCCCCATCATGAGGCGGACCAGACCCGCCTGAAGGCGGGAGACTGCATTGTCATCGATATGGGCTGCCGGAAAGACCGGTACTGCTCCGATATGACCCGCACCTTCTTCTGTAAGACTGCGGACCCCAAATACGCGGCCATCCATGACCTGGTCCGCAGTGCCAATGAGATCGCGGAGGGAATGATCCGTCCCGGCATCCCCCTGCGGGAGCTGGACATCGCGGCCCGGGAACATATCGCTTCGGCGGGCTATGGTGAGTACTTCACCCACCGCCTGGGGCATTTTATTGGCCAGACAGAGCATGAGAAGGGGGATGTAAGTGCAGTCACAGAGCTGGTAGCCAAGCCTGGGATGATCTTCTCCATTGAGCCAGGAGTGTACCTCCCTGGTCAATTTGGGGTCCGGGTGGAGGACTTGGTGCTTGTGACGGAGGAGGGCTGTGAGATCCTCAACCGCGTGGACAAGCATTGGAAGACGGTGGGCTGAGAGTGGAGTTCCCATAAAATGAGAGCATACTCTGTTTTTGAATCGGGATTGACAGCGGCTCCCGGGGCCGCAGAACGAACCATCGTAAAACGAGGCAAAAGCCTCCCCAATAAGGAATCAGCCCCGGACAGAGATCCTGTCCGGGGCTGATTCCATAAAAAGCAGCGTTGGCTTAGGACGGACAAAACCGGGGAATGCCGGCAAGGGCGCGAAGCGTTCATCTTGACCCTTGCACGGCATTCCCCGGTTTTGCTACTTCTTCGTAATGGCATGCATCAATTTGCTTTGCAAACGGCCTTTCATATATGGGTCTATCTGCTTATGGGGCTGCCCGCTTTCATCGATTATATTTCACCATACTCATATAATGCCCCCTGCCTATATTGTAAATTATACCAAAATTTATCTGGAAACCCTACTCTTTTCTAAAAAAGTGGTCTTAATCTGCGATTAGCCATTTGGCTATTTTTCTTTAAATATAACAAATAATCCGAACCCATTTCCTATCGGAAACAAGTTCGGATTATATTGGTTTGGTGCCGGTGGTGGGACTCGAACCCACACGATGTCGCCACCAACGGATTTTGAGTCCGTCACGTCTACCAATTCCATCACACCGGCATATTTGATCAAGTACCAATTAATTATATAACAAAAATGGGATGGACGCAAGAAAAAATTTTGCCCTTTTCCTAAGAAAAAAGAAAAATTTACAGAAAGCCCCTTGACAAGTTAAAGGCTTTCATGGTAAAGTAAAATGCTTTTATATCCTCATAAAAAGAGCACGGTCCCCCCATGCTCCACGAAAACTATAACATAGGCCCCGGAAGTTGACAAGAGGAAAGTTGAAAAAGGTTCAAACTGAGCCGGGTGTTCGCAAAGGCGCGGTTTGGCGCTTTTGTGCACAACGACGGGGAAAATGCGGAAGAGAGCCGGGAAAGGACCGAAAAACAGTAGATTCACCCCTTTCAAATCAAAGAAAGTGAGTTGATTTTTAGAAATGACGGTCAAGGACGTATATTACGGAAAGACCCTGCGAAAGAGCTTTGCCCGCTATCAGGAGATCCTGGAGATGCCCAATCTGCTGGAGATCCAGAAGAAGTCCTACCAGTGGTTCCTGGACGTGGGACTGCGGGAGGTCTTTCGGGACGTAGCCGCCATCACTGACTACGCCGGCAATCTGGAGCTGTCCTTCATCGACTACTCCATGGACGAGAAGCCCAAGTATGACGTGGAGGAGTGCAAGGCCCGGGACTGCACCTACGCCGCGCCCATCAAGGTCCGGGTGCGCCTGCGCAACAAGGAGACCGAGGAGATCAAGGAGCAGGAGATCTTCATGGGAGATTTCCCCATCATGACCAATTCCGGCACCTTCGTCATCAACGGCGCTGAGCGGGTCATCGTCTCCCAGATCGTCCGTTCCCCCGGCATGTACTATACCCGCACTGCGGACAAGGCGGACAACCTGACTTTCGCCACCACCGTCATTCCCTACCGGGGAGCCTGGCTGGAGTATGAGACCGACCTGTCCGACGTGTTCTATGTGCGCATCGACAAGAACCGCAAACTGCCTATCACCTGCCTGATCCGGGCCATCGGCCCCAAGACCGACGCCGAGATCATCGAGATGTTCGGTGAGGACGAGCGCATCCAGTCCACCCTGGAGAAGGATACCTGCAAGAACTATGAGGAGGCCCTGCTGGAGATCTACCGTAAGCTGCGTCCCGGCGAGCCTCCCACGGTGGACTCCGCTGAGAGCCTGCTCAACGGCCTGTTCTTTGATCCCCGCCGCTACGACCTGTCCGCGGTGGGCCGCTATAAGTTCAACAAGAAGATGGCTATGGGCAGCCGCCTGTCCGGCCACACCCTGGCCATGCCCGTGGCCGACCCCCGTACCGGTGAGATCATCGCCGAGGCCGGGGAGAACCTGACCAGGGAGCGGGCCCGGGAGCTGGAGGACCGAGGGGTCAATGAGGCTGTCCTGGATGTGGACGGCAAGCTGGTGAAAGTGTTCGCCAACAACATGGTGGATATGAAGAACTTCGTGGACTTTGACCCGGAGGAGTGCGGCATCACCGAGAAGGTGTCCTTCCCCGTGCTGTGCCAGCTCCTGGAGCAGTACTCCGGCGAGGAGCTGAAGGAGGCGGTGGCCGACCACGTGGACGACCTGGTGCCCAAGCACATCACCGTGGCGGACATCATGGCCTCCATCAACTATCTCAACGGCCTGGCCCACAACGTGGGCACCCCCGATGACATTGACCACCTGGGCAACCGCCGCCTGCGCTGCGTGGGCGAGCTGATCCAGAACCAGTTCCGCATCGGCTTCAGCCGCATGGAGCGGGTCATCCGGGAACGCATGACCATTCAGGACTTGGACGTGGTCACCCCCCAGAGCCTGATCAATATCCGCCCTGTCACCGCTGCCATCAAGGAGTTCTTCGGGTCCAGCCCTCTGTCCCAGTTCATGGACCAGACCAACCCCCTGGCCGAGCTGACCCACAAGCGCCGTCTGTCTGCCCTGGGCCCCGGCGGCTTGTCCCGTGACCGGGCCTCCTTCGATGTGCGCGACGTCCATTACAGTCACTACGGCCGCCTGTGCCCCATCGAGACCCCCGAAGGTCCCAACATCGGCCTGATCTCCTATCTGGCCTCCTACGCCCGGGTGAACCGGTTCGGCTTCATCGAGACCCCCTACCGCAAGGTGGATAAGGCCACCGGCAGGGTCACCGACGAGATCGAGTACATGACCGCCGACGTGGAGGATGAGTACACCGTCGGCCAGGCCAACGAGCCGGTGGATGAGAACGGCTGCTTCGTCAACGAGCGCATCACCTGCCGCCACCGCAACGAGATCATTTCCGTGGACCGCAACAGCGTGGACTACGTGGACGTATCCCCCAAGATGATGGTCTCCGTGGCTACCGCCATGATCCCCTTCCTCCAGAATGACGACGCCAACCGCGCCCTGATGGGCGCCAACATGCAGCGCCAGGCTGTGCCCCTGCTCCGGCCCGAGGCACCCATCGTGGCTACCGGCCAGGAGCATAAGAACTGCATCGACTCCGAGGTGGCCATCCTGGCGGAGGGGCCCGGCGTGGTCACCAAGGTGTCCGCCCGGTATATCACTGTAAGATATGACAGCGGCGAGACCAAGGAGTACCGCCTGACCAAATATCTGCGCTCCAACCACACCACCTGCATCAACCAGCGGCCCATTGTCAATGCAGGCCAGCGGGTAGACTATCAGGACGTACTGGCCGACGGCCCCTCCACCGACCGGGGCGAGATCGCCCTGGGCCGGAACATCCTCATGGGCTTCATGACCTGGGAGGGCTACAACTACGAGGACGCCGTGCTGCTCAACGAGCGCATGGTGAAGGAGGATGTGTTCACCTCCATCCATATCGAGGAGTATGAGACCGAGTCCCGGGACACCAAGCTGGGCCCCGAGGAGATCACCAGGGACATCCCCAATGTGGGCGAGGACGCCCTGAAGGACCTGGACGAGCGGGGCATCATCCGGGTGGGCGCCGAGGTGCGTTCCGGCGATATCCTGGTGGGCAAGGTCACCCCCAAGGGCGAGACCGACCTGACCGCCGAGGAGCGCCTGCTCCGGGCCATCTTCGGCGAGAAGGCCCGGGAGGTCCGGGATACCTCCCTGAAGGTGCCCCACGGAGAGAGCGGCATCATCGTGGATGTCAAGGTCTTCACCCGGGAGGCAGGTGACGAGCTCTCTCCCGGCGTCAACGAGGTGGTCCGGGTCTACATCGCTCAGAAGCGCAAGATTTCTGTGGGTGATAAGATGGCCGGCCGCCACGGCAACAAGGGCGTGGTCTCCCGCATCCTGCCCCAGGAAGATATGCCCTTCCTGCCCGACGGCACCCCCCTGGATATCGTGCTCAACCCTCTGGGCGTGCCCTCCCGTATGAACATCGGTCAGGTGCTGGAGGTCCATCTGGGCTACGCCGCCAAGGCCCTGGGCTGGAAGGTGGCCACCCCCATCTTCAACGGCGCCAACGAGCAGGACATCCAGGAGTGCCTGAAGATGGCCGGCCTGGCCCGGGAGGTGGGCTATGACGAGCCCCTGATCGGCAAGCAGCTCTATCTGGCACCCCAGGAGGAGGGCGGCGAGCTGCGGGCCCTCACTCCGGAGGAGATGGCGGACAACGTCCAGGTCCGGGAGTGGCAGAAGGCCGGCCAGCTGCGTCTGGTGGACGGCAAGAACTGGCTGTACGACGGCCGCACCGGCGAGCGGTTCGACAACCCGGTCACTGTGGGCTACGTCTACTTCCTGAAGCTGCACCACCTGGTGGACGACAAGATCCACGCCCGCTCCACCGGCCCCTATTCTCTGGTCACTCAGCAGCCTCTGGGCGGCAAGGCCCAGTTCGGCGGCCAGCGCTTCGGCGAGATGGAGGTGTGGGCCCTGGAGGCCTACGGCGCCGCCTATACCCTCCAGGAGATTCTGACGGTGAAGTCCGACGACGTCACCGGCCGTGTCAAGACCTATGAGGCCATCGTCAAGGGCCACAACGTGCCCCGGCCCGGCGTGCCCGAATCCTTCAAGGTGCTCATCAAGGAGCTCCAGTCCCTGTGCCTGGACATGAAAGTGCTGGATGCGCAGGGCAACGAGATCGAGCTGAAGGACGACGACGAGGACGCCTACCAGCCCGGCCGCCGCGATGACGACGACGATTTCTATTTCTCCGCGGAGGACTCCGACTTCTCCGCCGCCGGCTACACCCTGAAGGGGGAGAGCGACGACGATGACCTGGAAGTGGGAGAGAGCACGAACGATTCCATGGACGGAGAGGACTTCTCCGACGAGGATTTTTGAGAGAAAAGGGAGGAGATTGAACGATGAGTTATACGGAGTTTGACGCCATTCAGATTGGCATCGCCTCCCCTGAGCAGATCCGCGAGTGGTCTTACGGCGAGGTCAAAAAGCCGGAGACCATCAACTACCGCACCCTGAAGCCGGAGCGGGACGGCCTGTTCTGCGAGCGCATCTTTGGCCCCACCAAGGACTGGGAGTGCCACTGCGGCAAGTACAAGAAGATCCGCTACAAGGGCAAGATCTGCGACCGCTGCGGCGTGGAGGTCACCCGGGCCAAGGTGCGCCGGGAGCGCATGGGCCACATCGAGCTGGCCGCCCCGGTCTCCCACATCTGGTACTTCAAGGGTATCCCCTCCCGGATGGGCCTGCTGCTGGACATCAGCCCCCGCATCCTGGAGAAGGTGCTGTATTTCGCCGCCTATATCGTCACTGATCCCGGCTTCTCCCCCCTGGCCAAGAACCAGATCCTCTCCGAGAAGGAGTACCGGGACATGCGGGAGAAGTATGAGGACGACTTCGACGCCGGCATGGGTGCCGAGGCGGTCAAAAAGCTGCTCCAGCAGATCGACCTGGAGCAGCTCTCCCAGCAGCTGCGCAGCGAGCTGAAGGACGCCTCTGGACAAAAGAAAGCCCGGATCGTCAAGCGCCTGGAGGTGGTGGACGCTTTCCGCCTCTCTGGCAACAAGCCCGAGTGGATGATCATCGATGTGCTGCCCGTCATCCCCCCGGAGATCCGCCCCATGGTCCAGCTGGACGGCGGCCGGTTCGCCTCCTCTGACCTGAATGACCTGTACCGCCGGGTCATCAACCGCAACAACCGCCTCAAGCGGCTGATCCAGCTCAACGCCCCGGACATCATTGTACGCAATGAGAAGCGGATGCTCCAGGAGGCGGTGGACGCCCTCATCGACAACGGCCGCCGGGGCCGCGCCGTCACCGGCGCCAACAACCGGGCCCTCAAGTCCCTGTCCGACATGCTCAAGGGCAAGCAGGGCCGCTTCCGCCAGAACCTGCTGGGCAAGCGCGTGGACTACTCCGGCCGAAGTGTTATCGTGGTCGGCCCCAGCCTGAAGATCTACCAGTGCGGCCTGCCCAAGGAGATGGCCATTGAGCTGTTCCGCCCCTTCGTGATGAAGAAACTGGTGGAGGATGGTCTGGCCAACAACATCAAATCCGCCAAGAAGATGGTGGACAAGGGGGCTCCCGCCGTGTGGGACGCCCTGGAGTTCGTCATCAAGGACCACCCGGTGATGCTCAACCGCGCGCCCACGCTGCATCGCCTGGGCATCCAGGCCTTCGAGCCGGTGCTGGTGGAAGGCCGTGCCATCAAGCTTCATCCCCTGGTGTGTACCGCCTTCAACGCCGACTTCGACGGCGACCAGATGGCCGTCCACGTCCCCCTGTCCGCCGAGGCCCAGACCGAGGCCCGCATCCTGATGCTCTCCGCCAACAACCTGCTGCGGCCCCAGGACGGCGGCCCAGTCACCATCCCGACCCAGGATATGATCCTGGGCTCCTACTACCTGACCTACAGCCGGGAGGAGGAGGGCACCGGCCATATCTTCGCCGACAAGGATGAGGCCCTGCTGGCCTATGACGCCAAGATCGTCACGCTCCACTCGCCCATCAAGGTCCGCCTCTACCGGGAGGTGGACGGCGTGATGCGCTACAAGCTGGTGGAGACCACGGTGGGCCGCCTGATCTATAACGACGCCATTCCCCAGGACCTGGGCTTCGTGGACCGCTCCGATCCAGAGACCATGTTCGACCCGGAGATCAACTTCGTGGTGGGCAAGAAGCAGCTGGGCAAGATCATCGACAAGTGCATCACCAAGCACGGCTTTACTGTATCCGCCGGCGTGCTGGACGCCATCAAGGACCTGGGCTACCACTACTCCACCGTGGGCTCCCTGACCGTGGCCATTGCGGACATGACTGTGCCCGCCAAGAAGTATGAGCTCATCGGCCAGACGGAGAAGGAGATCATCAAGATCGACCGGCAGTACCGCCGCGGCCTGATCACCAACGACGAGCGCTACCGCCTGTCCGTTCAGGCGTGGGAGAAGACCACCAACGACGTGACCGACGCCCTGCGGGAGTCCATGGACCGCTACAACCCCATCTTCATGATGGCCGACTCCGGCGCCCGCGGCTCCATGGCCCAGATCCGTCAGCTGGCCGGTATGCGCGGCCTGATGGCCGACACCTCCGGTCGCACCATCGAGATCCCCATCAAGGCAAACTTCCGTGAGGGCCTCAGCGTGCTGGAGTACTTCATCTCCTCCCGAGGCGCCCGAAAGGGCATGGCCGACACCGCCCTGCGTACCGCTGACTCGGGTTACCTGACCCGCCGTCTGGTGGACGTGTCCCAGGAGGTCATCATCCGGGAGGAGGACTGCGGCACCCGGGACGGCATCGAGGTCAGCGAGATCGAGGAGTACGGCCAGGTCATCGAGACCTTTGCCGAGCGCCTCCACGGCCGCTACCCCGCCGAGGACATTGTGGACCCCGCCACCGGCGAGCTCCTGTTCAGCCGGGACACCATGCTCCGCAATGAGGACGCCAAGGTGCTGGAGGCCCACGGCATCCACTCCGCCAAGATCCGCTCCGTCCTCACCTGTGAGGCACGCAGCGGCGTGTGCGCCAGGTGCTACGGCATCAACCTGGCCATCGGTGAGCCTGTGGGCGCCGGCGAGGCGGTAGGCATCATCGCCGCACAGTCCATCGGAGAGCCCGGAACCCAGCTGACCATGCGTACCTTCCACACCGGCGGCGTGGCCGGCGGCGACATCACTCAGGGTCTGCCCCGAGTGGAGGAGCTGTTCGAGGCCCGTAAGCCCAAGAAGATGGCCCAGCTGGCCGAGATCAGCGGCCGGGTGTCCATTGAAGAGACCAAGCGCAACATTATGTGCAACGTGACCATCACCGCCGACGACGGCGAGGTGGTGACCTATGCCCTGCCCTATGCCGCCGGCCTGCGCGTCAAGGACGGCGACGTGGTGGCCAAGGGCGACCAGCTCACCGAGGGTGCCCTGTCCCCCCACGAGGTGCTGCGCATCCGCGGGCTGTCCGCCTGTCACAACTATCTGATCCGCGAGGTCCAGAAAGTGTACCGTCAGCAGGGCGTTGACACCAACGACAAGCACATCGAGGTCATCATCCGCCAGATGATGCGGAAGGTCCGGGTGGAGGACGCGGGAGATTCCGACCTGCTCTCCGGCGCTACCATCGACATCATCGAGTTCTGGGACGCCGAGAAGGCTGTGAGGACCCGCATGGAGGCCGGGGAAAAGAACGAGATGGGCGAGGACCTGCGCCTGCCCACCTGCACCCGTCTGCTCATGGGCATCACCAAGGCATCTCTGGCCACCGATTCCTTCCTGTCCGCCGCCTCCTTCCAGGAGACCACCAAGGTGCTCACCGAGGCCGCCATCAAGGGCAAGGTGGACCACCTGCTGGGGCTGAAGGAGAATGTCATCATCGGCAAGCTGATCCCCGCCGGTTCCGGACTGGCACAGTACCGCAAGGACGACCCCATCGACGAGAACGGCAATCTGATCACCGCGGGGACCGCCGGCGCAGTGGAGGCCGAGCCCTTGGAGGAGCCGGAAGAGGAGGGCTTTTTCGCCGAGGAGGAGCCTGAGGTGGAGGCCGCTGCCGACACCCAGGAGGACAGCGGAACGCTGGTGTAATATCGCTCCTTCCCCAACAGAACAGCACGTCCAGTGAGAAAGCCCCGGCGCATGCGCGCCGGGGCTTTTTGTCAGTTTGGTTGTTTCCCACCCCAGGGCGGCGGCTGGGGAGGGCAGTCGGAACGGGTGAAAGGGAAATAAGCGCTGTTGAAAGTTATGTCAACTAAAAAACACCTTGACGGAAGAGGCGGCGGCGGGCTATCATAGAACGAAAAGGAGGGGGAGCACCATGATAGAGTGGCTGATGGCGCTGGTGATGGCGGGGATCGTGGCCCTCTGGCTGTATCAGAACGGAAAGGACGGAAAATAACGGGGCCGGATGCCGGTCCTGTACCCGCTGCCAGGGAGGCGGCGGAAGAGGAGGAACGTATGGATCTGCTGGTGACATTGGATCAGAATTACCTGGGACCGCTGCGGGTGCTGCTGGGCTCCCTGTTTCTCAATGATCCAGGGGAAGAATTTCATATCTATATGATCGAAGAGGGGCTGACCGGGGCACAGGTGGAGGAGCTTTCCCAGCTGTGCCGGGCCCACCACAGCCAGCTGCACCCGCTGGAGGTCCCGGACGGCCTGTTCACGGACGCACCGGTGGTGCGGTACTACTCCCGGGCCATGTACTACCGCCTTCTGGCGGCAGAGCTGCTGCCCCGGGAACTGGACAGGGTGCTCTATCTGGACCCGGATATCCTGGTGATCCGACCGGTGCGGCCCCTGTATGAGACACAGCTGGGAGACAGCCTGCTGGCGGCGGCCAGCCACAGCGGGTTGACCGGGATGTCTGACTATGTAAACAAGATCAGGTTGTCCAACTATGAGGCGGAGAGCTACTACAACTCCGGTGTGCTGTTGATGAACCTTCCCCAGATGCGGGAGGAGATGCGCCCGGCAGATATTTTCGCCTACGCCAGGGAGTACGAGGAGCGGCTGATCCTGCCGGACCAGGACATCCTCAACGGCCTGTACGGCACCCGGATCCTGGGTGTGGACGACAGTGTGTGGAACTATGACGCCCGGCGATATGACCGCTACTGGCTGGGCAGCCACGGGGAGAAGGATATGGACTGGGTGATGGACCACACGGTGTTCCTCCACTTCTGCGGCAAGAACAAGCCCTGGTCCAGAGGGTATGAGGGACATTTTTCCGCCCTCTATAAGCACTACCAGCGCCTGCTGGGAGAGGTGTAACGCAGAGAGGCTGTCGAAAAAGTAGTAGCCTGCCGCACGCAGGGCCTGACCGCCTGCGGCGGACAAACCCCACATCTGCAGCCTGAGAAGTGTTTTCCCCGGCGTACATGCCGCCGGGGAAAACAGGTCAGAACTGGATTTGCGCCTGCGTGTGCGAACTCTGGGAGGCTTTTTCCATAAGCTGAGGGGGGGGGGGGGGGGGGGGGGGGGGGGGGCGGGCGCGGGGGGGCG